>JBKJSX010000168.1:0-9848 GCA_046594375.1 Chitinophagaceae bacterium | reverse complement strand
CTTTCACTTCTGCCTATCCATTGCATAGTTTTATTTTTTAATTATGTATAAAAAATGATGCCACTATTTTACTTCAACAAAATTGCCGAGCATTACGCCACAGCCTTTATAAGTGTTGCCTTTAAAACTTACTGCAACTTTATATTGGTATAAAAAATTGCTCATGCCATCGCTGCAAAATTGCGGATAAATAATAATCCGCAAAGTCGTCCCATCTGATGAAAGCGTGTACAGGGTGCTGTCTTTTGTTACGATTGGTTTTTGTACCGGAACGACCACGGGCTTTTTCCATTCTGCCAATTTAAACGTTATCATTTTTTCATTATCAATTTCGAGGCTCCAGAAAGGTTCGTTTCCAACACCGATAAAATCTACACCTTCACTTTGCTTTTGTTTCCATGATGGATTGATAACAGCAAGTTCACGCTTAACAAGTGCATATTGTAATGAGTCTGTAAACAGGCTGTCTTTTCTCAAAAAGAATTTCATTGGTGATTTACCCTGTTGATACATCCAAACCATGCCGCTTTTAATTTCCCATATACCTTCTGTTTTTTTAGGGATAGAAGATTTTCCCCACGTTATTTCTTCCAGCCTGTATTTTTTATCCGGCGTAAATAAAATTGTTTGTTGAATTCCTTCACATCCTTTACATGGATACATTCCCTGGTATGCTCCTACAGGAAGGCTGTCAGCGAAGGCAATAGCCATAGTAGAATCCTTTACAAATATTACAGTATCCTGCACATGAGTGGTATCATTTACAAAAACAGTCTTCTCTGTTGTTGGCGATTGGTTACATGAGAAAATAATGAGAATGGCTACAAAAAGGTAAATGGATTTCATCTTAAAATTTGTATGAAAATACTGTATTAAAAAGATTGATGAGAGTTATTATAGAATTAACACTACCTGTGATGATAAAAACAACAGGAAAAATTTATTTTTGTTTTTACCCTTATAAAACTTAAATCATTAAATGAAAAAGATTTTATTATTTTTTGTATCATTATTAATCCTTCTTAATGCCTGTGGACCCAAAATTTATAAATCAAATGAGTTTGATAATGTTACCTCCAAACATAAGATCGTAGCTATTTTGCCGGCGGAAGTTTCCATTAACTTGCGCCCTAACGCTGCCAGGAAAATGACGGCTGAAGAAATGGAAAATAACAGGCAGGCTACAGGATATGCCATACAGGATAAAATGTATAGTTGGTTCCTCCGGCGTAGTGATAAATTTAAATACACTGTAAAGTTTCAGGATGTAAGTAAAACAAATTCTCTTTTAAAAGATGCCGGCATTTCTTATGCAGATCTTCGGGATAAATCCAAAGAGAGCCTTGCAAAACTTTTGGGAGTGGATGCTGTGATCTCAAACATTACAAGAATGGATAAACCTATGAGTGAAGGCGTGGCGGTTGCTGTTGGTATTCTCATCGGCTCCTGGGTATCTACCAATAATGTAACAACCACCATAAATATTCACGAAGCAAAACAAGGTGACCTTATTTGGAAATATGATTATGTTGCACGGGGTAGTGTGGGTAGTTCGCCCGAAAATCTGGTAAACGCTTTAATGAGAAATGCTTCAAGAAAGTTTCCTTACAACAGTAAGAAATAAGCTCACAATAATCTTTAATAATTTGAATAATCAATTGCAATATCTTTACGGTTCAATAGCCCGTTTTATCCGGCTTTGTACTTATGAAAATAGCAAGAGTTTACCTCATGCTGAAACCCCTGCTTACCCGGCGGGGTTTTTGTTTTTTCTTACCTGATAACTAAATATTTTATCTTTTAAATACTAAAAATATTAGTGTTTATAAATATTTACTTCTATCTTTGAATAAATAATAACTTAGATACATCAATTAAAACAGAAAACATGAGCAACGCAGAAAAATTAAAAGCATTAAAATTAACTATTGATAAAATAGACAAAGACTTTGGGAAAGGAAGTGTGATGATGATGAACGAAAGATCGCAGGAACCACAGGAGGTTATCTCTACAGGTTCTATTGGTCTTGATGTAGCATTGGGCATTGGTGGTTTACCAAAAGGTAGAGTGGTAGAAATTTATGGACCGGAATCTTCAGGTAAAACAACCCTTGCTATACACGTAATTGCAGAGGCACAGAAAAAAGGAGGCATGTGCGCCTTTATTGATGCAGAGCACGCTTTTGATGCATCGTATGCAAAGAGATTGGGTGTGGATGTGGATAATCTTTTAATATCCCAGCCGGATTATGGAGAACAGGGTTTGGAAATAGCGGATCGGCTTATTCTTTCCGGCGCATTAGATGTTGTAGTAATAGACTCTGTTGCAGCGCTTGTACCAAAAGGGGAACTGGAAGGTGAAATGGGTGACAGTAAAATGGGATTGCAGGCAAGACTTATGAGCCAGGCTTTGCGTAAGCTTACTGCAACAATTAGCAAAACAAACAGCTGCTGTATTTTTATCAACCAGCTTCGCGATAAGATAGGGGTTATGTTTGGTAACCCCGAAACCACCACCGGCGGTAATGCATTAAAGTTTTATGCTTCAGTAAGATTGGATATCCGTAGAATGGCGCAGATAAAAGATGGGGATGAATCTGTTGGCAACAGGGTAAAGGTTAAGGTGGTAAAAAATAAAGTGGCTCCGCCTTTTCGTGTGGCAGAATTTGATATTATGTTCGGGCAGGGAATTTCTAAAACAGGTGAGATAATTGATATGGGTGTTGAATTAGGTGTTATACAAAAAAGCGGAAGCTGGTTTAGTTATGATACAACCAAACTTGGACAGGGACGTGATTCGGTAAAACAATTACTTATTGATAATCCGGAACTTGCTACTGAACTGGAAGGAAAGATAAGAGCAAAGATTGCAGAGGTAGCCGGTACATAATTTATTACTATGGGTTAGTATAGCCATCCGCCAGCATGCGGATGGCTTTTTTTATGCACTTAAAAATTTATAGCTATGCATGATCAATTTTAAATCTACCCAAACATCATAATCTGTGGCATACCATTTATCAGATGCTACAAGGCTCTCTGCCGGCAATGTATTTAAAGAAGCAGGAAGTCCTGTGGTTGTAAGAACGCCACTTTTTAGTTTAGGCATAGTTGCTTCAGAAAATGCATAACCAACCCATGTTCTGTTAAGCAGCATGGTATCAAAAACATTTTTAAAAAATTGCAGCGGATTCTTTTGAGTTAGTAAATGAAGGGGAAATGTTATTAAAAAACAAATGCTGACAACAACATCAATAAAATTTTTATTCCGCCTGTTGATGGGCAGCGACAGCTTTATCTTTTTATCTGACGAAATAAATTTTCCGCTGATCTTTTTACTATTGCTTCCTATTATTCCCGTGGCATTAGATGCATAAAATTTAATCCTTATGTTCCTCTGGATTTTCATCAACCCGATTATTTTTTTAAAAGATAATTCGCCTTCACAAAAAATAAGTTCCTTCATTGAATAGGTTGTAAGCAGACGATGAATGTCTTCGATCTTTCCTATTGCATTTGTTTTATTACCATTCACGTCAATTCTTCCGAGAACTCTTTCTTCCATTCCTGCATTTTGCATTATAGTGTTTACTTCTTCAAATTCTTTTTGTGTACCTACAATAAGTGTTTGCCTGTGTTCGTCGCTTTTTTCATTTCCTTCGATTACATTCCATTTTACCAACCCCCATCTTGTCAATGTCATTAATATAAATGCGAGCAATGATCCAAACACCAAAATTCCCCTGGAGAAACGAACGCTTTCAGGAAGCAATGCATAGACAGATAATAACAGTGCAAAAGCAATAATTGTTGAGTGATTTAATCTTTTTTGTTTAAAACCATTATCGTATAATCCCGAATAATAAGAGGCAATTAAAAATAGAAGTGTAAAAAATGGAAATGCTATAATGAGCATATTGGGAGAATAATTCACGTCCCGCTTTACATTTAGGTTCCACAAAAGTTTTACTAACCAAAAACCCATTAATATTATTGCGCCATCTATTACAGGCATACCTATCCACTTAATAAATCTTTTTACAGCCGAAAGAAATGCCCTTATTAATATTCCAACCTGTATCAATAAATTAAAAATAAAAGCCCTGTTGCCGTAATGCTTATGGGTAAAAATGCTCATAGCTTTATAAAATAGTCTTACATAATTTAGTGTGCCTCTTTTTGTGCTTTCACCTTTAAAGTGAATAATGCTGCTATCCGCAAAATATAAATTTTTAAAGCCTGCTTCTCTAATGCGGTAACTAAGATCAATATCTTCACCATACATAAAAAAGTCTTCATCAAAACTTCCAACGCTATCAATAATTTTTTTAGGGATCATCATAAACGCCCCTGCCAAAACATCTACTTCATGATTTTGTTCTTCATCAATATTTCCCAAATAATATTTAGCAAATATTTTGGAGTGAGGAAATAATTTTGCCAATCCAGAGAGCTTGTAAAACGAAGTGATGGGAGAAGGAAAAGATCGCTTGCTTTCCTTCAAAAACTTTCCTGAACCATCAAGCATCTTTATTCCAAGTGCCCCTGCTTCTGTGTGTAACTCCAGGTAGGCAATAGATTTTCCCAGACAATCTTCGGGCAACAATGTATCGGGGTTTAAAAATAAAATATACTTACCCGTTGCCTCTTTCAGGGCAATATTATTGGCTTTGGAAAAACCAATATTCTCTTTGTTCCAAATAAATTTTACACTGCTGAATCTATTCTTAAAAAAATCTTTGCTGCCATCAGAAGAGTTGTTATCTACAACAAATATCTCCGACTCTATGTTCTCAATAGCCTTTAGAACAGAACATAAGCATTGCTCTAAAAAGTATTTTACATTGTAACTTATTATGATGACGGATAGTTGCAAACTGTATTTAATAACAGCTAAATTAATGCTGTATTGCCGAATGGCTAAGATGTTTTATTGATTATTGATTTTTTATAATAACATAATAACAAATGAAATCCCTTTAATCTAAAAATCTCCCTAAATCATGGTTCAGACAATTTATCTTTGCGCCATGTTAAAATCAACGTTGCTGAAAGCCACTGAAGCAGGCGCAAATGAACTTACTAGATTTTTTAATGGTTCTTTTAAGATATCACATAAGGAAGGGATTAATAATTTAGTTACCGAAGCTGATCATGCTTCAGAAAAGGCAATTATTGATGTTATTAAAAATGATTTTCCCGAACACTTTATTTTAAGTGAGGAATGTGGTGAGTCTGGGAGCGCCAATGAATATAAATGGATAATTGATCCCATAGATGGAACGATAAATTTTGCTAACGGAATTCCCATTTGCTGTGTTAGTATTGGTCTGGAGCATAACGGACAAATGATACTGGGCGCTGTGTATAACCCCAATATGAATGAATTCTTTTTTGCAGAAAAAGGAAAAGGAGCCACATTAAATGAAAAGAAAATTTCTGTAAGTGAGAAACAAGAAGTTATTACCAGTTGTCTTGTAACGGGCTTCCCATACACTTACCTCGATGAACCAAATGGTCCGATACAGGTTTTTGAAAAACTGATACGGAAAGGTATTCCGGTTAGAAGATTAGGCAGTGCTGCCATAGATCTTTGCTGGGTTGCCGCAGGAAGATTTGATGGATTTTATGAACACAAATTATCAGCCTGGGACAGTGCTGCAGGATTTTTAATTGTTGAAGAAGCCGGCGGAAAAGTCACTGACTTTAAAGGAAATTATTATTCGCCATACCAGCCACATATTGTTGCAACAAACGGAAAAATTCATGATGAGTTGGTGAAATATGTGAATGGAGAATTATAATTAAGATTAAAACATCGTACATCAAACATCACAAATCCTACATTTAATATCATGGAAGAAAGAACAGAAATAGCGACTCTGGGAGAATTTGGTTTAATCGATCATCTTACAAAAAATAACGAGATAAAAAATTCTTCAACCGTTGTTGGCGTTGGTGATGATGGTGCTGTGATAGATCACCTCGGGCAAACTGTTATCAGCACCGACATGTTGGTGGAAGGAATACATTTTGATCTGATGTATACACCTCTAAAGCATTTGGGTTACAAAAGTGTTATTGTAAATATTAGTGATATATATGCAATGAATGCAACACCAACTCAAATAACAATGAGCATCGCATTCAGCAACCGGTTTAGTGTAGAAGCATTGGATGAATTTTATGAGGGCGTGTATGCTGCATGTGAAAAATATAATATTGACCTTATCGGTGGCGATACAACCACTTCACAAAAAGGATTTATTATTTCGGTTACAGCACTTGGTGAAGTGGCTCCTGATAAATATGTTACCAGGAGCGGTGCAAAAAAAGCTGACCTTATTTGCGTTTCTGGAGATCTTGGCGGAGCCTTCTTAGGATTGACATTATTGGAAAGAGAAAAAAAAGTTTTTTTAGAAACAAAGGGCGTACAGCCCGATCTTGAAAACCAGGATTATATCATTGGCAGAATTTTAAAACCCGAGGCTAGAAAAGACGTCATAGAATTTTTTGCAGCAAATGAAATATTGCCAACATCTATGATAGATGTGAGTGACGGACTTAGCAGCGAAGTGTTGCACATTTGCAAACAAAGCAATGTAGGCTGTGTTTTGTATGAAGAAAAAATTCCGGTGAATGACCTTGCAAGGCAGTATGCATACAAACTTGAGCTTGATCCAACTGCCTGCGCATTAAGCGGCGGCGAAGATTATGAATTGGTTTTTACAATAGCTCAAAGCGATTATGATAAACTTGTTTTAAATGAACAGATAAGTGTTATCGGCTACATTACAGACAAAGAAGAAGGAACAAACATTATCACTAAAGGCGGCAACACATACCCGATAACCGCACAGGGATGGAATGCATTTACTAAATAACCTAATCTTTTAATGAAGGGCACGAATATTTTTTTGGGACTGATCTTTTTTGTGGTGTTAGCCAGCTGTTCAGTTTCCAATTATTCTGCCGATAGAAAATTCCCAAAACAAAAATTACAGGAAGATTACACCCTGCTCAGAAATATTCTTGAAAAAAAACATCCTTCTCTTTATTGGTACACTTCCAAAGACAGCATGGATTATTATTTTGATGAGGGCTATAAAAATATTTCAGACTCCATGACGGAGCTTCAGTTCGGGTGGAAAATTTTAGCACCTCTTACCAATAAGATCCATTGCGGGCATACAAGTTTTAGCATGAGCAAAGGGTGGAACAAATTTATAAGGAACAAAAGAATTCCTTCTTTCCCTTTGTATTTAAAAATATGGAAAGATACAATGCTGGTTACAGCTAATCTCAACAGGAAAGATTCAGTTATAAAAAGGGGAATGCTTATCACTTCTATAAATGGGATGAAGAATAGTGAACTGATAAAAAAAATGTTCGGCTACGTTGTGCAGGATGGCTATGAAGATAATGTTAACTACGTTCGTCTCAGTACAAGCTTTCCTTATTTTCACCGCAATATTTTTGGGATCTATAAAAATTATTCAGTTCAATATATCGATAGTCTTGGTACGGAAAGAAAAGCTTTGGTTCCTGTGTTTGGACTTATAGAAGATACTCTAAAAAAGATAAAGAACTTTCCCCCGGTAAAACAAAAGCATGTAACAAGAAAAGAAAAATTAGAAAATGTTCGATCGCTAAAAACCAGCAATGGCATAGCTGTGATGACTGTAAACAGCTTTTCGGGCGGCGGTCATCTTAAAAGTTTTTTCAGGCGCTCATTCAGATCTATAAGAAAAAATAATTTAAAAAACCTTGTAGTAGATATTCGTGCAAATGGCGGTGGAGATATTTCAAACTATGTTTTACTCACAAAATATATTCGCAACACTCCCTTTAAGGTTGCCGATACTGCGATTGCTATAAGCAAAACTTTTGCTCCTTACACCCGGTACATCAAATCTGGTTTTTTTAATAACATCGGTTTGCTTTTGCTTACAAAAAAACAAAGTGACGGACATTATCATTTTGGATATTGGGAGCGGCATACAATGAAACCAAAGGAGAAGGATCATTATTCAGGAGATTTATATGTGCTTACTAACGGACTAACATTTTCTGCATCCTCATTGTTTTGTAATAGCGTTAAAGGTGAGCCTAATGTTACACTTGTTGGCGAAAACACAGGCGGTGGCTGGTATGGCAACTCGGGTATTATGATACCTGATATTACACTACCCAATACAAAATTGAAAGTGAGGTTACCAATGTTTAAGTTGGTACAATATCAACACATACCAATTAAAGGAACAGGTGTTGTGCCTGATATTTATGTAGGGCCAACGGTTGATGGTTTACGAAAAGATATTGACAGGAAAATGGAATTTGTAAAACAGATGATCCACGAAAAAGAAACTAAATAGTATTGAGATCATCATCCAAAAAAATAATATCTGCGTTGTAGCCTTTTTTTATCATTCCCAAATGATCGGTCATTCCCAATAATCTTGCAGGATACAAAGAAGCCATTCGCAACGCTTCTGTCAATTCTATGCCGCAATTATCAACCAGGTTTTTTACTCCTTTTGCCATCGTTAATGCTGAGCCGCTTAGTATTCCATTCGATTCATACCGATAGCTATCGGTATTATCTCCGGCTAACTGATGCGGATATAATCCTTCATTGGTTTCAGTAACAGCATCGGTAATAATAAATAATCGTTCATTCATTATTTTTTTTGCAATGCTTATCATTTCAAAATCTACATGATGGCCATCGGGGATTATGCTACACATTACTGAATGATGCTGCATTATTGCCCCTGGCAATCCCGGCTCACGATGATGCAGCGGGCTCATTGCATTGAATAAATGAGTGGCGGCTTCAATGCCATTATCAAAAGCAATCGTTGATTCTGCAAAAATTGCATTGCTGTGACCTGCAGAAATAATTATATCATTTGCCAGGATAAGATCGATAATTTCTTTACTGCAAACTTCAGGTGCAAGCGTAATAATTTTTATCACCCCTTTTCCATAGTCCAGCAATTCTTTTACTTCATCCAGTGTTGGGGAGTGAATTAAACTTTCGATGTGTGCACCGCGTTTTAACTTATTTATCCACGGACCTTCAATGTGCAAACCCAAAATTCCTTTTCCCTTTTCTTCCCAATACAATTTTATTGCATCTATGCATTTGTAAAACACATCCATTGTGTTGGTGGCGGCTGTAGGCATGCAATAATGCGTTCCCCCTGCAACGCAGTGTTCATACAGCTTTTGCAAACTATCGACGGTTGGATAGGTGGCAAATAATTTTAGTGAAGCACCATAGATCTGTACATCAATAAATGATGGTGCTATAATGGGTGAATGTTTTTTTATTGCCAAGCCTTTTGGTAAGGAAACTATGGGCAACACATCCTCTATCAATCCATTTTCTGTAACAATTGCATGATCGGGAAGCCAGTCGTTACCCGTAAAAATTTTATCGGCAGTATAAATAGTTTGCATAATTAAGGCAATATATCAAAAGAATCCGCATCTCTCCAAAAAGGAAATTTTTTTCTCACTTCATCTAACTTTTCTTTTTGCAATGTAGAAGTAAAAATATCTTCATCATTTGCTTTAGTGTATAAAATTTCACCCAACGGATCAATGATCATGCTGTCGCCACTGTAATGAATATTGTTGCCATCATCACCCACACGGTTCACACCAACAACATAACATTGGTTCTCTATTGCCCTTGCCTGCAACAATGTTTTCCATGCCGTGTTTCTTCTCTCCGGCCAGTTGGCGACATAAATTAAAAGATCATATTCCCTCACCCCCAACCCCTCTCCACTGGTGGAGAGGGGGGCTTGTCTCGACCATACAGGAAATCTAAGATCATA
>JBKJSX010000097.1:0-3218 GCA_046594375.1 Chitinophagaceae bacterium | reverse complement strand
ATAAACTAATAAACATGGAGCAGGTAAACACTGAAACGGCTATGCAAAATATTCAGCGGCTAACCGATAATATTGAAACCGTTATAAAAGGTAAACGCAACCAAATAAAATTTGTGCTCACTGCCTTGCTCGCAAAAGGACATATTCTTATGGAAGATAATCCCGGAACCGGTAAAACCGTTATGGCAAAGACTTTGGCACAAAGCATTTCAGGCAGCCATGATCAAAGTGTGAACTTTAAACGTATCCAGTTCACGCCTGATCTTTTACCTATGGATCTTATTGGGTCTCATATTTTTGATGATGTAAAAAAAGAATTCATCTTTAAAAAAGGTCCGCTGTTTTGTAATGTGTTGCTCGCTGATGAGATCAACAGGGCTTCACCCAAAGTGCAATCAGCGCTGCTGGAGTGTATGGCAGAAACGCAAATTACAATGGGTGAACTAACCTATAAACTTGATAAATTATTTTTTACTATCGCAACACAAAACCCTGTTGAGATGGAAGGTACTTATCCCCTGCCTGCTGCGCAATTAGACAGGTTTTTTATCAAAATAATTTTTGGCTATGTTGATGAAGAAACTGAATTGAATATCTACAAAGATTATCTCGGCATCAATAACAACCTTAATAATATTCAACAGGTATTGGGAATTGATGAGATCCTTTTTCTACAGGATCAAGCTGAGAATGTTTTTGTTCATGAAGAAATTATCAGGGCAGTGAGAAATATTGTTTGGGCAACAAGAAGGAACCAGGATATTTTATTAGGGGGAAGTACACGAAGCGGAATTACTTTTCTTAAATGCTTAAAAGCTTATGCCTTGGTTAATGGCAGAACTTATGTTATTGAAGATGATATAAATGACCTCTGCCTTCCTGTGTTAGATCACCGCCTTATTTATCGCAACAAAGAAGCAAAAGCCAATGCGCTCGCAACAATTAGAAATGCTGAAATGGAAAGGTTGAGTAAATTAAAAATCAGCAATTAGAAATCAGTGATCAGAAATTTAATAAATACTATTCTCTTCTTACTGGCAACTGGCAACTGGCAACAGGCAACTGCGCAGGATGCAGCCAAACGCTACGAGATAGACGCAAAAAGGCTTGGCGTGCAACCTTACGATAAGGATGCGTTGCCAAGAAGCCGCGAATTCATAAGGCTTGACAGTACTTATTATGTTGGCCATTATTATGAAGGCATATATAAATATGAAAGAGCGGCAGATTATTTGGGTTATAAAAATTGTATCATTCCATTAAAAAAATCATTGCTGCTGTTTGAAAAAGATTTTAAAAATGATTTATCAAATACTGATACTTATAACGCAAAACAGGTTGACATAAGAAATATCTGTACAACACTATATGATAGTTACTCGAACCTTGAACAACCTGATTCCGCCATGTGGATATTGGATAAAGTGCAGAGTTGGAACCTGCCTTATGATTTTATGGAGTACCATATCAAAGCTGCATGGACAATCCATCGTAACAGGTATTACATCCATAAGTATTCATTTTTAAAAAACACTGTTGAAGAGAATGAACAAATGTCCTTAGATCATTTATACCAGGCATTGGCACAAGGAAATACTACCGCAAATTTTTACCTCGCAATCATTTATAATTATTTACAAAATGTTGACTCAACAAAGTATTATTATGATTACCTGTTGCAAAACGGCGGCATCTCTTATAACAATTATGCTCACTTTAAAAATACGATGGGTCAATTTTCTGAAGCCATTGATAATTTTGAAAAAGAAAAATTTGCAATTGATAAAAGATTGATCGAGTCATATTATTTTTTGCCAACACTTTACATCAACAGCGGCAGATCAATTGAAGGCATTGAAAGCGCCAGTGAAATAATCAAACAAAATGGCTCTACGCCTGGATTTGGCTGGTATAATATTGCATTGGCAAGAAGTTATTTGTACAACGGCCAGTTAGATAGTTGTGAAAAAGCAATTGAAAAAGCAGCCGGGTTTAAAGAGCTGCACTTAGCAACAACCCTAGGACAGGCACAATATGATTTTGCAATAAACGTGGTTAAGCTAATGCTTGTAAATCAAAAAATAGAACGGATTAAATTCTTTAATTCCGGATGGTGGTATTCAGTAACTGACATTTTAAAAATGAGCGAGCTTTTTGGAGAAAAATTCCTACTTCGGTTTGCGATTGTAAATGAATTTGCCAACAATCCCGAGCGGCAAAACGTGATCTATACTTTATTCAGTAGTGAAAATGTTATTGGGTTTGATGAGATTTGGAATATGATAAAAGATATAAGCCCTGAATATTTCACCACTTTTTACAAACAAAAAATGGAGAATGAAAAAAGAGATAACATTCAGCGATACATGCAATTTTTTTATGCGGGTTTTTTATATAAAACGGGTAACAATAGCGAAAGCAAAAATATTTTAGAAAATATTTTGTACAACACACGGCTTGATACAGCACATGAAAAATTATTTTTAGGCAGGATTGCTGAAACCCTTACAAGACTGTATGATAATTCGGGAGAAAAAGATAAATACAATACTATGGTAGCGTATTATTTTTCAGAATACCCACAGCTTATACCCTACAGTGGTATAAAAATAAAAATCAAGTTGAACATGACAGGGATTAGTGATGATGCGACAAAAAAAGTTGTAAACGAGATGGAAGGCTGTAATGTAAATTGGGCTGATGATGGGTATGTAGCCTTGGCAAATATTAATTTTGAAAAGAAAAAAGAAAAGTATGAAATAAATTATTCAGTACAGAATACTGCCGGGAAAACTATTGTTCTCAACCAACGCATTCTTTTTAAAAACGCCAAAGGACTTGGAAAGGAATTAGCGTTAAGACTATTTGGTATAAACGGCACATTGGAATACGAAGTGAATAAATGATCACTTATTCGGCATGGTATAAGTGGCACCTGCAGAGTCAACAGGAAATTGATGTTGATTTGATATTGAAGATCTTGATATCCCATGTACTTTAAAATGATAAAAGATCATACCTGTTCCTACAGCAAGAAGTATCAAGGCCCAAAGCCCCCAATAAGATCGTTCTACAGCAATATCTTCATCACCAGTTTCAAATACTCCAGGCACTGGTTGTTCAATAATCGGTTCCGGCAATTCGATTTTTTGGTAAGCCTGATCAACAGAAATTGGTTGAAAAAAATAAGCAGTGTTCTCCTTTTCTAAAACAATTAC
>JBKJSX010000241.1:0-4048 GCA_046594375.1 Chitinophagaceae bacterium | reverse complement strand
CATGATGCCTTTCATATTAGGAATGCGTTGCTCGGCAACACCTTTCTGGCAACTAACTACAACCGGCAATTGAACTTCATTTACTTCTTCACCGCCATCAATCTCACGGTCAACTGTTGCTGTATTTCCATTCAAAGAAAATTTAGTAGCATGAGAAACAAATGGCATTTCCAATAATTCTGCTACCATTCCGCCGATGGATGATCCGTTGTAATCAATAGTTTCTTTGCCTGTAAAAATAAGATCGTAATTATTTTGTTTTGCTACTTCTGAAATTTGCGCAGCAATGTAAAAGCTATCCTGGCTGTTTGCGTTAACTCTTATTGCCTCATCGCCACCCAATGCAAGCGCTTTACGAATGATGGGATCAGAGTCTGCACCACCAACATTTATTAAATGAATTTGCGTGGATGCATCGGCTTCTTTTAATTCAATAGCACGCACCAGCGAATACCATTCGTCGTAAGGATTGATAATGAATTGCACACCCGCTTCTGCAAATTTCGTATTGTTATCGGTGAAAGTTATTTTTGCCGTTGTATCCGGCGTTTTACTTATGCAAACAAGTATCTTCATCTAATGTTTTTTAAAACTTGCCCCGCCATATGCGGGGGAGGGCAAAGATAACAGTAAAAATAATTGTATGGACAGGATTGAAAAACTGAAAGAATATTTAAAGACGAATCATAAAGACAGCTTTCTGCAACATGCGCTTGCATTGGAATACATCAAAGTGGGTAATGATGCGGAGGCTAAAAATTTATTTAATGAGATATTAAGAAGAGAGCCAACCTACATTGGTTCCTATTATCATTTGGCAAAATTGTATGAGCGAATAGAGGATGAAGAAAAAGCGATAAGGGTTTACGAACGCGGAATGGAAGAAGCTAAAAAAGCCGGTGACGATCATTCGTATAATGAATTGAGAGCAGCTTATGAAGAGATAGCCCCCTGACCCCCGAAGGGGGAACCTAATATCAAATTCTTTTATCTTTTGCGACTTAAAAAACTTTGCAGCTTTGCGTGAATATGCTTTTATAACTTCGCAACATAGATGAATCTTCTTCAAAAATTTATTGAGTTTATTAAAAAAGAAAATCTTTTTCTACCAAAAGATAAATTACTATTGGCTGTAAGCGGCGGGGTAGACTCTGTTGTTTTGTGTGAGTTATGTAAACAGGCTGGTTTTGATTTTGTTATTGCGCATTGCAATTTCCAGTTAAGAGGCGAAGAGAGTGAACGTGATGAAAAATTTGTGAGCGAGCTGGCTAAGAAATATAATGTTGAAATTGTTGTCAAAAAGTTTGATACTCAAAAATATGCTGAAGAAAAAAAAGTATCAATACAAGTTGCAGCAAGAGAGTTAAGGTATGAGTGGTTTAATTATTTAGGCAATAAGCAATATACAACGAGCAATGAGAAAATTGATAATTGCCAATTGCCAATTGCCAGTTGGATTATTACGGCCCATCATGCAAATGATAATATAGAAACTTTATTAATGAATTTTTTTAAAGGTAGTGGTATTGCAGGTTTAAAAGGGATTATGCAAAAAAACGAAAAAATTATTCGTCCGTTATTATTTGCAAAGAAAGATGAGGTTTTAGCGTTTGCAAAAGAAAATAATTTAAAATATGGAGAAGATTCTTCTAATACTTCGGATAAGTATACCCGCAATTATTTTCGTAATCAGCTGATTCCATCTATTCAAAAAGTATTTCCGCAGGTAGAAGAAAATCTTTTACATAATATTCAGCGCTTTAATGATATTAAAATAATCTACAGTGAAGCGATTGCTGCGCATAAAAATAAATTGCTTGAGAAAAAAGGAGAGGAGATCCACATTCCTGTTTTAAAATTATTGAAGTCAGAGCCGTTGACAACAATAGTTTTCGAAATAATAAAAGATTTTGGTTTTACGCCTAATCAAACAGAAGAAGTTATTAAACTATTAAAGAGTGATACTGGCAAGTATGTTCAATCACATACTCATAGGATTCTTAAAAATCGTAACTGGCTTATCATTGCCACGATAAACACATTGATAGCAGAAAATATTTTAATTGAAGAAAATGATAAGGAAGTTGAATTCGCTTTAGGCAAACTTGCAATAAAACAAGTTTCTGCGGGCAGTTATAAATTATCTGCCAGTGAAAGTATTGCCCAATTGGATGCTGATAAAATTAGATTTCCCATTCTTTTAAGAAAATGGAAACAGGGAGATTATTTCTATCCGCTTGGTATGAGCAAGAAAAAAAAACTCAGTAAATTTTTTATCGATCAGAAATTATCACTTTCACAAAAAGAAAACACCTGGGTATTGGAAATGAATAAAAAGATCATTTGGATACTAGGTAAAAGGATTGATAATAGATTTAAGATAACCGGCAACACCAAAAATATTCTTTTGATCAGTAGGTCATAAATATTTTGCTAAGGTCCAGGTTTTTTACGGCATTCATAAAATTTTCAAGTGCCGGGTAAGTTGAAAATAATTTGCAGGCTGATATCACGAAAACAATTCCAAATAAGGCGCCCCATATATGTGCAGAGTGGTTAACGTGACTTCCTCCTCTTTTATCAAGAAGGAATGAAACAATAAGATATATAATACCAAATAAAAAGCCCGGAACAAATACAGGAATAAATATCAATCCAACACCTCTTAATGGTTCAAATAAAATAAAAGAAAAAACAACTGCAGACACAGCGCCTGATGCCCCAAGGCTCCTGTAATTTTGATTGTCTTTATTTTTATTAAAGGTTGGAATAAGACAAACTATTAACGCCAGAAGATACATGAGCAAGTATAACAGTTTTCCATTATCACCAAAGATGGCTGCAAAAAAATATTCAACCCCATCTTTATGCTGCCCTTCACCAAATAAATACAATGCGTACATGTTAAAAAATAAGTGAGGACCATTTGCATGAATAAATCCACAAGTAATAAAACGATAGTATTGATTTTTTTCAACCACAGCAGGTGGGTAAAATATCAAATTGTCCATTGCCTGTTGATTGTTAAAAGCAATAATGGAAACAATTACGGTAGCGATTATTATGACTAATGTAACAGATATCATTTGATATTAGATATTTTTAGCGTAAATATAAACTAGCTATGATGATATTTTTCATTTCTAATAATGGTGCACGCCCTGTAAACCTGTTCTGCAAGTATCAATCTCACAAGTTGATGAGGAAAAACCAATTTAGATAAGCTCCATACATAATTTGCCCGATTGATAATTCTTTCATTTACGCCATAAGCCCCCCCAATAATAAAGACAATATTTTTTGTGCTTTTATTTGCATTAAGTTCAATCATATCTGCCAATTGTTCCGAAGTAAGATGTTTCCCTTTTTCATCAAGAACAACTACCACATCTGCAGCAACTAATAAACTCAATATTACCTCTGCTTCAAGTTTTTTTAAGTCGGTGCTAGAAAGACTGGCAGTATTTTTTACAGGTGGAATCAACTTCCATTCAACATTATAATAATGCGAAATACGCTTTATAAAATTTTCAATTCCTTCTTTCACATAAGATTCATGCGATTTGCCGAAAGACCAAAAATAAATTTTCACTTATTTAATTTATTGCAAAAGTGCTAACATCTCTTCAATAAATATTTATTATTTTTACAGTCCACCGGCTGCGTAGCTCAATTGAATAGAGCATCTGACTACGGATCAGAAGGTTTTAGGTTTGAATCCTAACGCGGTCACTAAAGACCAACAGAAGTGTTGGTCTTTTTTATTTGTAAATCCACCGTAACCAGGCAGGATTTAAAAATTTTTAATATTTTTTTTTGCAATAATAATTTTATAGATCCAATCTTTAATAACTCGCTGATGCAATTTTTTTTTGTTTGTGATGATCTAAAAAATATTTTTTTCTTGCAAGCGTATTTTGAAAAAATTTAACATTTGAAAATTTAATTTTTTTTGAGTTATCCGTCTTTTTGATTGGTTTGTTATTCAAAATTTATTTTCTGTAACTAAAAATGTGGAAAAATATTTCAATAGAATTTTTATTTGTTA
>JBKJSX010000105.1:0-16428 GCA_046594375.1 Chitinophagaceae bacterium | reverse complement strand
TTTTTGGAAGCCCGGTGCAGGAATCATTCACCAGGTTGTATTGGAGAATTATGCATTTCCCGGAGGCATGATGATAGGCACAGATTCGCATACAGTAAATGCAGGAGGTTTAGGAATAATAGCGATTGGGGTTGGCGGCGCTGATGCATGCGATGTGATGGCAGGTTTGCCATGGGAATTAAAATTTCCAAAATTGATAGGTGTAAAACTTACAGGAAAATTAAATGGCTGGACAGCATCAAAAGATATTATTTTAAAAGTAGCAGGCATACTCACCGTGAAAGGTGGCACAGGCGCAATATTGGAATATTTTGGAGAAGGCGCAAAATCACTTTCATGCACTGGCAAAGGAACCATTTGTAACATGGGCGCTGAAATTGGTGCAACCACTTCTATTTTTGGTTACGATGAAAAGATGGCCGAATACCTTAGAGGAACAGGAAGAGCAGAAGTAGCATCTGCTGCTGATGAAGTTGCGCAACATCTTACCGGTGATGAAGAAGTATATACTGATCCATCTTTGTATTTTGACCAGGTTATTGAAATTAATCTATCAGAACTTGAGCCGCATATCAATGGACCGTTCACACCGGATCTTGCATGGCCCATTAGTAAATTTGCAGATGCAGTAAAAGAAAATGGATGGCCTGAAAAACTGGAAGTTGGTTTAATCGGCTCATGCACCAACTCATCTTATGAAGATATAACCAGAGCGGCATCAGTAGCTAAACAGGCAACGGATAATGGTTTACTTGCTAAATCAGAATTTACTATTACTCCGGGTTCGGAGCAAGTTAGATATACAGTTGACAGGGATGGCTATTTAGCAATATTTGAAAAAATGGGTGGTGTAGTATTAGCAAATGCATGTGGTCCCTGTATCGGGCAATGGGCTCGTCACACTAAAGATCCGAATCAAAAAAATTCTATCCTTACTTCTTACAACCGCAACTTCGCAAAAAGAAATGACGGTAATCCAAACACACATGCTTTTGTAGCATCACCGGAAATTACGACTGCATTGGCCATCGCAGGTTCACTAACATTCAATCCTATCACAGATCATCTCACCAATGATAAAGGAGAAAAAATTAAATTTAAAGAACCCGAAGGAATTGAGATGCCGGTAAAAGGTTTTGCTGTAGAAGATGCAGGATATCAAAAGCCCGCAGAAGATGGAAGCAAAGTTGAAGTAAAAGTTTCTCCGGAGAGTGATCGTCTTCAATTGCTTGCTCCTTTTACTGCATGGGAAGGAACAGATCTTAAGGATCTGCGTTTATTGATTAAAGCAAAAGGCAAATGTACAACCGACCATATCTCAATGGCCGGACCATGGTTAAAATACAGGGGACATTTAGATAACATCAGCAACAATCTTTTGATAGGTGCCCTAAATTATTTTAATGAAAAAACAAATCTTGTTAAGAATCAGATCACGGGTGAGTATGGTGCTTTACCCGATACACAAAGAGCTTACAAAGCAGCAGGAGTAGGCTCTATAATTGTAGGTGATGAAAACTACGGTGAAGGATCATCAAGAGAACATGCTGCGATGGAGCCACGGCATTTAGGTGTAAGAGCGGTTCTTGTAAAATCTTTTGCAAGGATCCATGAAACCAATTTAAAGAAGCAGGGAATGCTGGGAATAACATTTGCCAACAAAGAAGATTATGATAAGATACAGGAAGATGATCTGATTGATATAGATGGATTAATGTCGTTCAATGTAAACAAACCTCTTGTGATTCATCTTCATCATAAAGATGGAACGCAGGATACATTTCTGGTAAATCATACATACAATGAACAGCAGATTGAATGGTTTAAAGCCGGTGGTGCATTAAATATTATAAGGAAAGAGTTTGCTGAAAGAACAAAAGGAAGTTAATATTACGATCAACGATTTTTTTTTCAAAAACCAGTGGTGAGTGATCCATAATTTCTGTCTAAAAATAGATATAGAGCTAATTGCTAAATATTCACAAGTAAAGTAGTATCATAATTACAGCTCATAACTGCGTACAAAAAGTAAGTAATGTGAGTTGCATTCTATATTCTTTTATGTATATTTAAATCTCTTTTATCCTTCTGAAATTCTTATAGACCCAATTCCTTTTTTAATAATTCACTAAACAAAAAGTTCAACATACCTGGAATAATAATGTATGCCTAAAGTTACATTCACTAAAAAAGGATCATTTTATCATCAGCTAAAAACAAAAGTTGATCTTTATTTTATAGAGAATAATTTAAAAAAAACAGGCAATTGGAAATTATATTTAAAAACAATTGTACTTATATCCTCAGCTATACTGTTGTACTGCTTATTGCTTACTGTTAAACTCCCAATTTCAGTAAGTATTACCTTATGTCTTTTGCTTGGATTTACTTTTGCCTGTATTGGTTTTAATATTATGCATGATGCGTGCCATGGAAGTTACGCATCAAAACCATGGATGAATGAAGTGATGGGATTTTCGCTAAATGCCCTGGGAGGAAATTCATTTATATGGAAGTGTAAGCATCATTTGCATCATACATATACTAATGTTGAAGGGATAGATGACGACATTGCTAAAAGCCCTTTATTACGGCAATGCACTTCCCAGAAATGGGTACCCATGCATCGCTTTCAACATTTCTATATAGTTTTTGTTTATGCAATCTCATCTATAGCATGGATCACTATTATGGATTTTGAAAAATATTTTAAACAGAAAGTATTTACAACGCCTTTGAGAAAAATGAATTTGACAGAACATTTTATTTTCTGGATAAGTAAAAGCTTGTTCCTGTTATTTTATGTACTGATCCCCATTTACTTTGTTGGTGCAGGGCAGTGGGCAATAGGTTTCATCTTTGCGCAGGTGGCTATGGGTTATACACTGGCATTGGTATTTCAAATGGCACATGTTGTTGAAGGAACTGAATTTGAAACAGTGGAGAATGAACCCAAATTAATAGAGAAAGAATGGGCGATACACCAGGTAGTTTCAACAGCAAATTTTGCAACAAACAACTCCATTGTGAGTTGGTTTGTAGGGGGGCTAAACTTTCAAATAGAACATCATCTTTTTCCACGGATAAGCCATATTCATTATCCCGCTATTAGTAACATAGTAAAACAAAAATGCGATGAGTTCAATTTGCCTTATAATAATTTTCCGACAATACGGAAGGCGATAGCTTCTCATTACAACCATATAAAAAAACTTGGCAGAAGACCAGACCACACTGATATCGAAAAAATATCTATTGATCAACACTCAATTTCTTTTGAATAAAATTAGTTAGAAAACTTCTTGACAACGTAAATTCAATCATGTCTCAATCCCGCCAGCTTTCTGCGATCATGTTTACTGATATTGTTGGTTATACTGCATTAATGGGAGCAGATGAAACAAAGGCTTTTGACCTGCTGAAAAAGAACCGGGAAATGCAAAAACCTCTTATTGAAAATTTTAAAGGTAAATGGATAAAAGAATTAGGCGACGGTGTGCTCGCAAGTTTTTCAACCGTTACTGAAGCAGTAATGTGCGCCAGTAAAATTCAAAATTCATGCTCTCAAATTCCCGGGTTACAACTTCGTATTGGGATACATCTCGGAGAAGTGATCCATGAAAATGATGACGTTTTCGGAGATGGCGTTAACATAGCATCAAGGTTACAGGGAATGGCTGCTGCCGGCGCCATTTATATTTCTGAAACAGTGCAAAAAATTGTTGCCAACAAAAAAGAGATCGAAACCAAATTCGTTTTTGAAGAAACTTTAAAGAATGTAAAAGATCCTATCCGTATTTATGAAGTACTCCTCAAGAGTAATCACACTTCACAACCTTTTCCTCATAATCAATTTCAGCAAACATCAAATAGAATTGTCCCGGAAAAGAGTATTGCTGTTTTGCCGTTTATGAATATGAGCAATGATCCGGACCAGGAATATTTTAGTGATGGGATGGCAGAGGAAATTTTAAACTCATTGGCGCAATTAAAAGATTTAAAAGTTGCAGGGCGTTCATCTTCCTTTCAATTTAAAGGTAAAGGGATTAACCTGAAAGAAGTGGGTGAAAAACTTAACGTGCGTACTGTATTGGAGGGCAGTGTGCGCAGGCAGGGTAGCAAGTTGCGCATAACTGCACAGTTGGTTACAGTGGAGGACGGTTTTGATATATGGTCAGAGAGGTACGATCGCGATATGGATGATATTTTTGCTATACAGGATGAGATTGCATTAGCCATCACTGAGAAGTTGAAAATAAGTTTACTGGATGAGGAAAAGAAAAAAATAACTCCCCCTCCCCCCGAAAATAAAGAAGCGTATGACCTTTATTTACAAGGACGCTTTTACTGGAATAGAAGAGGGCAGGCTTTAAAAAAAGGACTTGAATTTTTTAAAAAGGCAGTTGAGGTAGATCCGAATTTTGGTTTAGCCCATGCAGGATTAGCTGATGCGTATGCCTTACTTGCGTTTTATTTTCTTGTGCCGGCTCATATTGCCGTACCAAAGGCTAAACAAGCTGCAGAGACTGCGATAGCATTGGATCCACGCCGGATAGAACCGCATTCTGTATTGGCGTATTTATTCACCACGTATGATTATGATTGGTCCGCTGCTAAAAAACAATTTGAGAAAGCCTTTTCTATTAATTCTAATTATGCACCTACTCATTATTGGAAAAGCAATTTTATAACCTGGGTAGAAAGAGATTTTGATCTTGCCATATTGGAAGCTAAAAAAGCAATAGAACTTGAACCATTATCATCGCACTGCTATAATGTATTATCAGCCGCTCACACATGTAAAGGCGATTTTGAAGAAGCCATGCAGGCGAGTTTAACAGCCGTTGAACTGGATGCTAATTCTATTTTATCCTACAGTAGCCTTGCCATGAGTTTGGCAGGATTAAAAAAATACGAGGAAGCTATTGAAGTACAAAAAACAGGGGTAAATATTTCAGGCCGTCATCAATATGCTTTGTTCCAATTAAGCTGGCTATACTCTTTAATTGATAATGTAAAAGGATCTCAAGAAATATTAGATGAACTGTTGTTGCGATCTTCTACTGAATTTATTTCCGGGTTGTCCTTAAGTGTTGCCGCCTATTGTGCAAAAGAACATGCTAAATCATTGGAATTTTTAGAATTGGCTTTTGAACAACGGGCAGGGCTACTTCCCAGCATAGAAGTTTATCCCGTATTTTCATTTATAAAGAAAGATGCACGGTTTCATTCTATTTTAGAAAAAATGAAATTCCCAAAATAAATATTTTCAAGTATCAGAAATTGATCTCAATAAAATTCCATCCTGAATTTGATCAACTGCTTAAATCATCAATGATCTTGCTGACATTTTTACTCTCCATTATCAAAATGAGTTTGAATAAAAGGCCTGTAAAAAATGGCAGCTTAGTTATCCTGTCTGCAATTTTTACAACAGTATTATCCATCATAATAATGTAGTTGTCGTGGGTTTCACCTTTTATCAATGCCAATGCTACTGCACTTGCCCATGATGCTTTTCGAGCCTGGTTAATACTAAAGTTTATTACAGCATCCTGTCGATGATTGGAAATATCAGTCAATAACTTTAAAGGAAACCAAATTTTACACAGCGTGTTTTGCATGGTTTGCGATTGTGCTGCTATTACAACATTTATTTTTTCAAAATCATTTTGCAGCTCATAAATTTTTTCTCCCGGGCATGTTTCAGCCGCAGCAATTGCAAGGTCTAAATTAATGTGGGTATTTATGCCCAATATTAAATGCTGAAACACTACAAGATTATTGTTCTTGCACAAGTCAAAAGTTTTTTGCCAGCTCGCTGAGCAATTTTGTTTATTTACATACGCCAGCCATGCCTGCAAATACCGGTTGGCAAAAGTTACATCAAGTATTTCTATGCGTGCACTATCATCAAAAACTTTGTTGGCAATTCCGTGCTGAACAGCAGTGGTCATATTTTTATAGAGGGAAGCAAAGTAACCGATGCGGCTTTGATTGAATTTACTCCATTCAATAACTTTATCCAGTTCAGTAATTACTTCCTTTATTGATGTACATGGTATCACAAGCGTTGTTAATGTAAAAAAAAATTCATGTGATGCTTGCAGTAAGTTTATATTAAATGTAAGAAAAATCTTTTTGGGGGGGTATTTATTAAAAAAAAGCCGGGCTACTAAAAAGAAGCCCGGGAACTAATCAAAAATCTTAACCATTTATCTTAACACTGAGAAACTAAATAATAGACGAAAGCCCTTTTTAGTTGGTTGCAGTGCTTATTCCAATTTGTAATTCTTTAACAATAAAAAAGGGGCCGGATAAAAATCCACCCCTGCTATAATCCAATATCCTATGAAAAACCGAGTTCTTCTCCCAACCTAAAGGGAGAAATATTTTTACCAGCTTGATTTAAAAGTCTTTTCAAACTGTGGAAAATTCATTGTCTTATATGCGCCTTCTCCAAAATATTTTAAAATAGGTTCCAGTTCTTTAGGCTCTAAATAACCCGCAATTGGAATTGGCGCTGAAGTTTCATCAGCAATAATTACAGTTGTTGGAAAAGAAGCCCTGCCATAAGAAAGAAACAATGCAAAATCATTTATCCGGTATTGGCTGTTATATCTATACGTTTTGTCTTTCCAGTTTACTGCATCTTTTGTTTCCGCATTCAGCTTTACCGAATAAAAATGCTCATTTATATATGCAATAACCTTGCTGTTTGTATAGGTTTTTTTATCCATCACTTTACACCATCCACACCAGTCAGTATACAGATCAATGAGTATAGGCTTACTTTGCTCCTTTATTTTTGTTGATATTTCATCAATTTTTAACCACTGAATTTTTTCATCGCTGCCTGTTTTCAGCGTGGCAGAACAAAAAATTATCAAACAAAAGAACAAAGCAGGTTTTAGTTTTTGCATATCTTGTAACTATTAACGTATGTACGCATCATTTATTGAGTACTGAAATTAAAATATTATCTCATAATATATAAATCAATAAACTTAAAAGATGCATAAAATTGTTGTAGCAATTACAGGGGCAAGCGGATCAATATATGCAAAGCTTTTGCTGGATAAATTATCTGGTATTAAAGAGCAATGGACTGAATTAAGTGTGGTAATGACTGATAATGCAAAATTGGTTTGGAAAACAGAACTTGATAACCAGGATTTTGATAATTATAATGTAAAATTTTTCTCACAACAGGATTTTTTTGCTCCATTTGCTTCCGGTTCGGGCAACTATGATACTATGATAATTGTTCCCTGCAGTATGGGCACGTTAGGAAGAATTGCTACAGGAGTTTCCAACGATCTTATTACAAGAGCCGCCGATGTTATTTTAAAAGAAAGAAGAAAATTAATTTGTGTTGTAAGAGATACTCCCTATAATCTTATTCACATCCGCAACATGGAAACGGTAACACTTGCCGGCGGCATCATTTGCCCCGCAACACCTTCATTTTATAGTAAGCCGAAAACAATTGAAGAAGCTGCTGCCACAGTGGTTGACAGGGTTATTGATCTTGCAAATTTACAGATCAATACATTTCGCTGGGGTAAATAAATCGTGAAAGGTGAAATGGCAGACTTGACCAGTGAGAAATTAACATTACAAATTTTACATCTCATATCTCACGTTTCACATTTCACGTTTCCCGATTGTTTGAAACGTCTTAGTGTTTTGTATAACATAAAAAAAACGCTGACCAAATAAGGACAACGTCTTACATAATGTTTCATTGGGGATATTATCTTAAGTCTACAACTTCTACTTTAGGATGTTGCTTTACATCAAATATAAATAATCCATCAGTTAAAGGTCCATTGGTAGCCATAGTTACAATGCTATAAGTATAACGGTTACCATTCTTTTCAAAAACCTTTGTTTGCCTAATAGTTTGAGTTGCTTTATCAACATCAACCAAAACTTTAAAAAATGTTTTGCTTTTATCTATTGGTGTTAATTCAACTTCCGTCATATTTTTTCCTCCCACTTTTACATCCGGGTTTGTTTTGTATAAAAAATCTTTATCGTAAAAGTTGGTAAACATTTTTTGTGGAGTAATGGTGGAAGCAGAACGTTCTACATTATTAATCTGTACTTCATTGCTGGCTTTATCATATGTCCATGTAGTAGTGCCGTCGCTATAAATTTCCTGACCGGTTATATTTATTTTGTACTTGGTTCCCTTTAAATTTACCACTCCGGATTTTGAACCCTGAACTTTGCCAGCCGAATTTTCTATTTTAAGATTGAAGTTTGCTTTAACAGTTTTAAAACTTTTAAATTTTGCACTCACACCATCGAGTATTTTTTTTGCATCAGCATCGTTCTTTCCCATACCTTTTGGCTGTGCAAAAGAAGAAATGCCTGTTAATAATAAAATTGAGAGTAATAAGTTTTTCATGATGTTTTGTTTAGTTGAATGCCCCTTTAAAATTATGTGAGCAAATATAGGTTATAGACCGTTGTTTGTGTTTAAGAGTTTAAGGCACTTCATTGATAAACTGTTAATTTTATGTTGTGTTAAATAATACATTAATCGGGTATGCGTTAATAAAATATGTTTGCATAAGATAAGGTATCGCTTTCCTTTTCAACTTCAACTTCACTCTTGAGTACACCTGTACCAGCATTTTTTATTTGACGGATATTTTTCAAATTTTTAATTAATTACAATGCCTGAAAATGTTTCCATTTCCCAACGGGAAAATTATGAACCTTCTCAAATAACAGAATTTTTATGGTGGCTATCTACGGCAGAAAAAGAGCTGCTTGTTGATAGTGTAGTTGATCGCAACCGTTTTAAAATTGTGGGCATGTCGGTGTTAACAACCTGGATGTTTGCAACACTTGCATGGACGTATTTTTTCTCCACTATAATTGATAATGCTTTTTTGTACGTTGCCCTTGGCGCATTTATGGGTTTTATCATTCTTACCATCGACAGGGCATTAATAAAAGGAATTACAAAGTTTAATAAGAACAAATTCACACCTCTTTTATTTAGAGGATTGCTGGCAATAACGATAGGGGTTTTTATGGCGCAGCCCGCAATATTGTACATGTTTGATAAAGAAATAAAACTGCAAACTTCGCTTGATAATGAAAAAAAGAAAATTCAAAAAAGAGAAGAACTTGATGCGGTTTATAAGATCCGTAAAACAGAATTAGGAGATGAAAAAATTACACTGCAAAACGAGCTTGATAAAAAATATGCGGATGTTTCAAAAGCAAGAGAGAATTACATTGCTGAATCTGATGGAAGTGGCGGCACAGGTAAGATCGGTATAAAAGATATTGCGCTTGCAAAAAAGAAAGAATACGAAAAACTGGATGCCGAATATCAAACACTCATTGCTGCCGATCAACCTAAATTAAATATGATTGAAAAGGAGCAACAATCTATTGCTGACAACATCAAAAAGGAAGAAGAACTTTTTACCAAATATTTTAATGACGGATTTTTAACAAGAATAGACGCCCTTAACAATCTTATCAAGAGCAATACTGCGTTGCAGTTTAGATATTATTTATTGGCAGCTATCTTAATGCTGATAGAACTAATGCCGGTGATTGCTAAAACATTATTGCCATCCGGCAGCTATGATGAAAAGGTAAAGCTGCGGGAAGAAATGGAAAGAGAAATCGCTTATTCAAATATGAAAAAAGAGCAGGAACTAAAAGAGATGTATAACTCCCTTGCAAAAACAAATGATGAGGAAGCCATCACTGCATTTTTTTCGCTAACCAAAGATGATAAGAATGAAAAGATAAAAGCATTTTCAAAAAGATGGCGTGATGAAAAACATGATACTTTTGACGGGCTTTGGAGCAGGATGAAAAGAGAGATATTAAGTAAGCAGGAAAATTAATTGGTTACTGCCCGAATTAAAGCACTGTTACCTGTGCGTTAGAACCAGGCAGGCTCTTTTGCAGGGTTGGCATTTGTGTGTCGGCTTAGTGTAGCTTGAAAATGTGCCTGCCTTGGTGTGCTGACTTATTATTATTCGATGTATTCTTTTACTTGTAGCATTATGCTTAATGAACAGGGCTTGGCTAACACTCCGAAAATATTATTTAGAATTTTTTATCTCAGCAATATCTTTTCGCTTGCCGATAATTTTTGTTTTCCTTTTTTTTATTTGTTTTTCTAAGGCTTCTACACATTGTGCGGCAGCTTCTTCAAAAGTTTTACATTGGGCACTAGCCAATAAATCATTGCCCGGAATTGCCAGCCTTATTTCACACACTTTATTTTCTTTGGTATCAGATTTATCCAGTTTGAGGCAAACCTCACTCCAAATAATTTCGTCATACAGGTGTTCAAGTTTTTCAACTTTACTTTGTACAAAATCTGTTAATTCCTGCGATGCAGTAAAATCGAGTGATTGAAATTTAAGTTTCATATTGTTTAAGTTTTATTTTTTTTTATTTAGCATTTTTAAATAAATCTGCATTGATAATTGTAGAAAGTATTACACCTGTATTGTATTGAAATACATTTCTTCCAGTTACTTCACGGGGCAACTGAACTATCTGACTTAAAAAGCCGCCTTCTATCCGCACTTTGGAAGAAAAGCGATAGCCTAATAAAACCCCCAACCGGTTTTGGTCAAACACATTTTCATTTACATTTTTACCAAAGCCAACAAACACTTCATCATAAATTGCAGCATAGGGAGTTTTATCGCCAATTGTTTTTCCTTTTAATGGTATTTGCATACGGTACATATATCGCAAACGGTTCACAAAAAAATATTGATCTTCTTTAGGTAAGGATGCGTTGGTATAGCGTCCTATCCATCTTTGTTCCAGCATAAAACGATGGCTTAATTCAACGGTGCCCATTTTATCATTTACAGTTGCCATTTGATATGCCCTGTGTTCGGTAAATTGTTTGCCAAAACTATTAATGGGGATATTGCCATAGTTAAATGTTTCTATCCATGCATAACCTGCCCTTACCGAAAGCTTTTGATTTACTTTAAAATTGATGCCGGTTCGTATAAGGCTTTGTTGCCAATCAGTAATAATATTATCCCTGCGCCATTGGTATTCTGTATGAATGCTCCATTTTTTATTGATGTTGAATGTACCTGTGTAAGCATACCAGCCAATCGTATTCTTATCAGTAATACGGGTGTTTTGTGAATAGGAGAATATCCAGCTAAAACAAAATACCAGTAACAGGCATTTCTTTTTTAGTAACGCAATGATGGCTGCTGATATGATTTTATTGTATTTCATTTTTTTTCTTTTTTAATAATTTTCATTTGAATAATATCAACTAAAAATGCAAAAGCCATCGAAAAATATATATACCCTTTGGGGATTTTAAAGTGCAGGCCTTCGCCCAGAAGTGCTACCCCTATCATCATTAAAAAACATAAGGCTAATATTTGAAACGATTGGTTTTTACTGATAAACTCATTCAATGGTTTGGCAGCAAACAGCATTATTATAAGGCTTACAATAACTGCAGTGTACATCATCCAAAGTTCAGTAACCATTCCTATAGCGGTGATGATAGAATCAATAGAAAACACAATATCTATCAATACTATTTCACCCAATAATTTTTTAAAAGAATGAGTTTTGATATTTTTAATTACACTGCTGGTTTGTGCCGATTGTGTTTTATGATGAATTTCTTTTGTGCTTTTGTAAATAAGAAAAAGTCCTCCAATAATTAATATTAAACCTTTGCCACTTATATCTGTTTCAAAAATGGTAAATAAAGTTTTGTCTAATTTTAATATCCATGCAATAGCGGTTAAAAGCAATAACCTGATAATCAAAGCAAGGATAATACCCATTGAACGTAACCTGCTACGTTTTTCTTCAGGCAATTTGTCCGATAAAATTGAAATAAAAATCAGGTTGTCGATACCCAAAATAACCTCCAAGGCAATTAAAGATATTAAGGGTATGAGGACTTCCTGTATCATTATTCTTTGTCAGGTTTATTATTAATGTTTTTCTTCAGTTTTTAATTTTGTATTCGGCTGCGGAAGATTTAACAGGGTTTCCGGCAAGAATTCTACTTTACCAGTATGAATATCATACACGGCACCAACTATTAAAATTTCACCATTAAAATATTTACGGCTTAATACTGGTTCCAATTCCCTGAGTACATTAACCTGCTCTAATA
This sequence comes from Chitinophagaceae bacterium, assembly GCA_046594375.1. Taxonomy (GTDB): domain Bacteria; phylum Bacteroidota; class Bacteroidia; order Chitinophagales; family Chitinophagaceae; genus Ginsengibacter. The sequence goes on along the minus strand of JBKJSX010000105.1, from coordinate 4,262 downwards.
CATTTTGTCGTACTGCATTGTTTACCGGATCTCCCATCATGTGAGATGATTTGGCAACCGCAGGTTTAATGGCATTGATGAGGGCTACAATATGCCCCGGTGGATTTTCTGGCCTGTCAACGGCCGCTGCCACAGCACCACATTCCGTATGGCCTAAAACAACAATCAGTTTCGACTTTAACTTTAGTACAGCAAATTCAACACTACCAAATGAGGCTTCGGCAGATACCTGCCCGGCAGTGCGGATAATAAATAAATCGCCAAAGCCCTGGTCAAAAACCATTTCATTAGGCACTCTTGAATCGGAACAGGAAATAACTACAGCAAAAGGTGTTTGCCCTGTTTCTAATTTTTTTATCATACTGCTGTCTTGCCGTGGCCGTATGGTTTTACCTTCAATGAATCTTCTGTTTCCCCCCATTAGTTTTTGCAGCCCAATTCTTGGGTTTGCATAGGCAGAATCCCTGTTAATAATATAATGTTCGGCTCTCCATTTTGCAGAATCTATGACTGGTGCGGGTATCTCAGGATTTGACTTTTTTTTATTTTTTTGTTTTTGAGCGGATACCTGTTGAATGCTTGCAATTGCAAGTATTGTCAATAAAATAAATTTTAGTTTCATTTTAAAATTGAGTTTAATTGGTAATAAAAATATAAATGACCTTACTTTTAAACCTGAATATATGCAATAGCAAATCAAAAAAAATCAGGCAGTTTTTTATTACTGCCTGATTATAGCCTTAGTTAGGATTATTAATAATTAAAGTGTCCTGATAAAAAGTTACTTTGCCGGTTGTAATATCATGTGTACCCCCAACTATTCCAATTTGCCCGGCTTCAATCATTTCTTTTAAAATGGTGCTTCGTTCCATAATGGCAGTTACCGTTCGTTTTACATTGATGGTTGAAACTTTCTCAACAAACTCAGCGTTGCCCGAATTACGGTTTTCTTTTACGGTATTTTCATCATAAACTGCAGGCTGAATTTTACTCAACAAAGCAGTAAGGTTGCCCATCTCCACATGGTCGCAGGCGCCTTTTACAGCGCCACATTTGGTATGGCCCAATACAACAATTATTTTAGAGCCCGCAGCTTTGCAACCAAACTCCATACTGCCCAAAATATCTTCGTTAATAATATTTCCGGCAATACGAACACTGAATACGTCGCCCAGTCCCTGGTCAAATATCAGTTCGGCAGATGTTCGGCTATCAATGCAACTCAGGATAACTGCAAAAGGATGTTGCCCATCAGATGTTTCATTAGCCTGTTGCAACAGGTTGCGGTTTACTTTAAGGTTGTTTACAAATCTTTTGTTGCCTTCTTTTAATAAGTCCAATGCCATTGAAGGAGTGATGGCTGCCTGCATTTCTTTCGTTAATGTTTTCATTGTTTTAGTTTTTTTTAATCACGATAGCTATCGGGATATGATGATATTATTTTGGTTCCATAAAATTGATTGTTTCAACCGTTATGTTTTTTGCTTTTGCATTTATTTTATAATTCTGTATTATTTCTATTACGTCGTAGGCAATTGACTTTGAGTAGGTGCAATCAATTATTACTTTTGAATTTTCCGGAATTACATCCAAAGCGGTCAGCACACTTGCCTTATTAAAAAATGAAACTTCCTGCGCCAATACAAGGTGGTGCACTTGATTCCCTTCTTCTGTAGTTACTACATCTTTTAAATGATGAGAATTACGGTAACTATGTCGGAGTGTATAAAAGATTCCAAACAATATGCCTATTGTAATACCTTTCAATAAATCTGTTAAGAGGATAGCTACCACAGTTGCGGTAAACGGGATAAATTGCTCCCACCCTTGTTTGAACATTTGTCTAAAGAGAGCTGGCTTGGCTAATTTGTAACCTACCATTAATAAGATTGCTGCTAAACTTGCAAGCGGAATCATATTCATTAATCCTGCAATGGTGATTGCACTTATTAATAAAAAAACGCCATGCAGTATTGCACTCATTTTTGTTTTGCCACCAAAATTGATGTTTGCAGAACTGCGTACAATAACCTGTGTGATGGGCAAGCCGCCAATTAAACCCGACACAACATTACCTAAGCCTTGTGCTTTTAATTCCCTGTTGGTTGGTGTAACTCTTTTATAAGGATCCATTTTATCTGTTGCCTCTACACAAAGCAGTGTTTCAAGGCTGGCAACAATTGCCAACACAATAGCGATTTTCCAAACTTCAATATTTGTTATCTGCGAAAAATCGGGAAACGTAAATTGAGTAAAGAACTCTGATAAACTGTGTGCTACCGGAAGCCTTACCACCTGGTCTGCCGCCAGGCTGAGATTTAATATCCCGTTTTGGTACATATAATTCATTGCAATGCCCAAAATAACCACCACTATCGGGCCTTGTATTAATTGAAATATTTTGTGCTTCTTCGTTAATACTTTATCCCAAAAAATTAAAATTGCTAACGAAATTACTGCAATGATTAAAGCTCCCGGTGTTATTACCTCAAATGCTTTTGTTATTGCAGAGAAAGTATTTTCTCCTCCAATTTGTAAAAATGAATCGTCGCCTTCTGCATCTTTATCATAACCAATGGCATGAGGTATTTGCTTTAAAATAATCAAAAGGCCAATACCCGTAAGCATCCCTTTAATTACAGATGATGGGAAAAAGTAGGCGATAAAACCTGCTTTGGCAAAGCCCATGATAAGTTGAAGAATGCCCGCAATAACAACTGCTAATAAAAAAGTTGGCCATGAACCAAGTGTAGCAATAGAGGTTAATACAATTACTGCCAAACCAGCGGCAGGTCCGCTAACTCCAAGTGGCGAGCCACTTGCAATACCCACTACAATTCCGCCAATGATGCCTGCTATAATGCCTGCAAACAGTGGTGCACCTGATGCCAAAGCAATACCAAGGCATAAAGGAACGGCTACAAAAAAAACCACAATACTTGAAGGCAGGTCGCTTTTCAGTTCTTTAAAAATATTTTTTTTCATCTCCATAATCAGTTGATTTTTGATTTAACAGGGCGAAGATAGGAGTATTATTTTAAATGATAGTAATACTATCTAATAGAATTGTAAAACTTTTAACTATTTTTGTGCAGTAGAACATTCCACATTATCTTTATCGGCCTTTAAAATAAAAGATGCCACAATAAAAAAGTAGCTAAAAAATGGAAGTACAATTGCAAATAAAAATGAACCAAAAGCTGTTTCTCCGTGACCCGGAGCAAACAGAACTGGGCAAAAAAATCATTCGGCACAGTATCCAGTTGATTTATAAAAACGGGTTTGAATTATTCACTTTTAAAAAACTCGCAGAAGATATTGGCACCACCGAGGCGGGTATTTACCGCTATTTTGAAAACAAACATCGCTTACTGATGTACATAACTGCCTGGTATTGGGGTTGGCTGCAATACCGCGTAACTTTTACCACCAATAATATTAAAGATCCGTCAATTAAACTTAAAAAAATAATTCAACTGCTGGCTACTACAGTTGTGGATGATGATAAAACAATACATATTAATGAAGACCTGCTGCACCAAATAATTATATCAGAAGGCTCAAAAGCGTATTTAACCAACCATGTAACTGAAGATAATAAGGAGCATTTATTTAAGCCCTATAAAGACCTTTGTGCTGTCATTGCCGATATTATTTTAGAATGTAACCCCAAATATAAATATCCAAGGTCGCTGGCAAGCACTATTATTGAAATGGCACATTTTCAAATTTTTTTTATGAATAATCTTCCGTCACTGACGGATTTTGGTAAAATCAAGGATGAATTGAAAGTTGTTTCCTTTTTGGAAGATTTGGTGTTTAACAGCATACGGAAAAAATAATTTTTTAGGAAAGATGTAAGGATTTGACGGGTAGAACGGCGGAATGGTTGCAGTGTGCTGGCAATTGCAGCTCCTTTGCAATATTGGTTTTGTGCCTTGCAAATGTGCTGAAATGTGCGGTGAATTATTAGAGACTTCGCATTGAATAACCTGTCGCTTGAAGGTGAACGGAATTTTGTTTTAGGGTTGCGTACAACTTGTAACTTGCCTCATATCATTTCACTCTGCAACAATGGATTTTTTATTGAATGCTTTGCTTCGGTAAATTCTTTTGCTGCCTTGATAAAACTTACAAAAATTGGTTGTGGATTTTCTACCGTACTTTTTAATTCAGGATGGTATTGAACACCAATAAAAAAAGGATGCACAGGCAATTCAATAATTTCTACCAATCCGGTTTCAGGATTTATTCCGCTGGCG
>JBKJSX010000132.1:0-3858 GCA_046594375.1 Chitinophagaceae bacterium | reverse complement strand
AATATGTCAGACACTGCTGCTTTGCCGGTAACGATGGATGATTCTTCCCGGGTAATAATTGACCGAGCCATTGCTTATGCAGGCGGTTATGATGAATGGCAGAAAAAGAAAACGTTATCCTTTGATAAAAAGAGTACAAGTTATGACAGCACAGGAAAAATTGTTCGTGAAACTGATATGCATTTAGATTATATGATGAAACCGGAGTTTAGGGCAAAACTTACCTATAAGCTTAATGACACAACTATCACCTTACTTCACGACGGACAAAAAGCATGTAAAATGTACAATGGCAAAGCATCTGCAGAACAAAAAGATATTGATGCAGCCTGGAATTCCAGTTTCGGATCGCAGTATGTAATGTGCATGCCTTACAAATTAAAAGATCCCGGCATAAAAGCTGAATATGTTGGACAGGTAACAATGAAAGATGGTGTGCCTGCGCAAATTATAAAAACTTCTTACATAAGAGGCGCCGGAAGTAATCCCGATCATATATGGTATTATTATTTTGAACTGGGAACAGGTAAGTTGCTTGCTAATTCATTTCTTGGTAAAAATAATTCGTGGGATTATACACGTTATGAACAATTGGAAAAAGCAAATGGTTTGATGCTGCCTTCTGTACGAAAGGGTTATACAGCAGATACTTTAAATAACCAAGGTATACTCATTTCAGAAAGCCGGCACAGCAACATTGTTTTTGATAAAGAATTTTCTGCAGATCATTTTAAAATACCTGATGGTAAATGATCAACCTAAAATTTTGATTGCAGGTGTAGGTAATGAATTACGCCAGGATGATGCTTTCGGTATTTTACTGGCGCAAAAACTTCAACAGGAAACATCCTTTCCTCCCTCAGTAAAAATAATGGAGATCGGTTCAGGCGGTATACATTTAGTACAGCAGTTATTTGATAAATATGATGTATTGATCTTATTGGATATTGTAAAATGGGGCGGTGCAGCAGGAACCATTCATTTTAAAGAAGTGGATGTAAAAGATATTAATCAATTACCTGCTGACGAGAAAAATGATTTTTTAGCAGACATGCATTATATCAATCCACTTAAAGCATTGATGATGGCTAAGGCAATAAATGTTTTACCAAAGCAGATTTTATTTTTAGGATGTGAATCAGAAGAACATGAAGAGATCGGGATAGGATTAAGTGAAGCTGTAAACAAAGCACTTATCCCCTCTTGTGATAAAATAAAATCATGGATTGAAGAACGATTTCAATTGACCAAATAAGTTACACATTAGCAAAATAATTATTTTCAACCCTAAATAAACATGTATTTATAATTTATTATTATGCGCTATGATCATTGCCACAAGGCTGCTCCAACCGGTTTGATGAGAGGCTCCTAATCCTTCGGCTGTTTCACCGTGATAATATTCATAAAATTGTAAAAGATCTTTGTTCTCTGCTTTAGCATAAAACCAGTTGTAAGAACCATGCACTGGTATAGCATTGGAATCATCTCTAACAAACGTGCCGATGATGCGGTTGTACAATTGCTTCGCAATTTGCTTAAGGTTTAAAATATTTTCACTGTCACTGGGGAAAGGCATCTGCAAATCATCCCCGTAAAAATCATGACGTTTTTCCAGGTAGCAGATGATGAGATAATTCAGCGGCATCCAAACAGGCCCGCGCCAGTTACTGTTTCCGCCAAACATGTTGTTATCACTTTCTGCCGGGAGATAACTGATTGAATAATTTAAATTTTCAAGTTGAAGGTGCAACGGATGCAGTTCATGATACTTTGATAATGCTCTTATGCCGCCAGGCGAAAGAAATTCATTTTGATCCAGCATTACACTCAGTAATTTTACCAGGCGGTCTTTATGTATCAGCGAAACAAGAAGGTCGCCATTATTATTTATTTGTTCGCTTGGTAAAAAAGTATGATGAGTTAAACTGTAATGTTTAAGATAGGCCATGCGCTTTCGCAGGTCAGGAAGATTTTCCAAATGTTCACTTTTAATAATGGCAGCGTTGAATAAAACGCTAAGGCCTACAATAGATCTGACTTTTAACTCGGTTGAATTACCCGAAGGAGCATGCACCCGGTCGTAGAAAAAATTTTCTTCATCATTCCACAATGTTTCATTAAGTGATGCTGCAATTAAAACAAAATGTTCATAGAATTTGGTGGCTGCATCTTCAAAGCTGTTATCAGTTTGGGATATCTCGATGGCCATCTCCATCATGTTTAGTGCAAACATTCCCATCCAGGCTGTGGCATCAACCTGTTCAAGTTTATAATCTTCAGGCAAAATTTCTCGGTCGATAATGCTGATATTATCAAGGCCTAAAAATCCACCACTGAAAATATTATTTTCATTTTCATCTTGTCGGTTTGCCCACCAGGTAAAATTGAGCAAGAGCTTTTGAAAAATTCTTTTTAAAAAATAAATATCGCCTTTGCCGGTTTTATTTTTATCAATGTTGTAAACCTGTAAGGCAGCCCAGGACTGCGTTGGAGGATTTACATTATTAAAGTCCCATTCATAGGACGGTATCTGCCCTTGCGGGCTCATGTACCATTCGCGGCACAAAAGGATGAGTTGATTTTTTGCAAATGCCGGATCTATCAACGTGAGAGGAATGCAATGAAATGAAAGATCCCACGCTGCAAACCAGGGATATTCCCATTTATCAGGCATTGACAAAACATCTTCTGCTTTCACATTTTCCCAACATGCATTTCTTCCGTACTTTCTTTCGGCGGGTGGTGTCACATTATTGTCATCACCTTTCAACCATTTTTCAACGTCGTATTGATAATATTGCTTGTTCCACAAAAGGCCAGCAAATGCCTGCCGCATTATCTTCCCTAATTTATTTTCTTTATCCCCTGCAAATATCTTATGGTATAAATCATCAGCTTCCTGTTTCCTGATTAAAAATATTTGCGAGAAAGCTTCATCAAACGGAGTTGCTGTTAACGTTTTTGTTATACGAAAAAATTTCGATTGAGAACTATTTCCTTTGACGAGCAAATTATATAGAGGAGAAAATTTTGTTCCCTTTTTATTTTGATTTAATTCCTGGCGAAGGGAAAGATTATTTTGAGTGACAGCATCATTAATTGCATCTTTTACAAAAGGTGAAGCATTTACAACGCTATACAATTTTTGCGTGTTGGTTTCATTATGCGTCATTAAGACTTCATCGGAAGGCGAAAAATAAAAATGATAGTCACCTAATTTTTCATGGGATACAATTGCATGCCCATTGGTATCGTTTTGTTTATCGTATTCAATTAACGGGCGTGGAATATTAGTATTGAACTTCCAGTTATTCCTAAACCAAAGCATGGGCAGCAAAGTGATCGGCGCATCATTTTCTCCCCTGTTGGTGATTTTAATTTCAATACAAATGTCTTCAGCATTTTGTTTGGCGTAATTAATTTCGATATCAAAATATTTATTGTCATTAAAAATGCCCGTGTCAAGTATCTCGTACTCCCTCTCAGTTTTATTACGTTGCTTGTTTACAGAAACTAATTCAGCATAAGGAAATTCTGCCTGCGGATACTTATACAAATATTTCATCCACGAGTGATCAGGAGTATTATCAAGATAGTAGTACAATTCTTTTACATCTTCACCATGGTTTCCTTCTCCATTGGTAAGTCCGAATAATCTTTCTTTAATAATTGCATCCTTAGTGTTCCACACTGCCAAGGCAAAACAAAGATGCTGGTGCATATCACTTATTCCGGCAATGCCATCCTCGCCCCAGCGGTAAACACGGCTGCGGGCCTGGTCGTGTGTAAAATAATTCCATGCATCTCCGCCTTCACTGTAATCTTCCCTAACAGTGCCCCATTGCCTTTCACTTA
>JBKJSX010000057.1:0-3831 GCA_046594375.1 Chitinophagaceae bacterium | reverse complement strand
TGGAAGAATATGGAATTTATTCTTTGGTTAAGTTTAAGATACAAACCGGAAGAACGCACCAGATACGTGTTCATACGAAATATATTGGACACCCTGTTGCCTGTGATGAAATGTACGGGGACGCCAAACCTATTTTACTTTCTTCTTTTAAGAAGAAATTTAAACTCAGCAAACATGATGAAGAAGAACGGCCATTACTGAGCAGGCTTGCGTTACACTCTTCCGAATTAAAATTTACTGACCAGGATAGAATATTGCATGATCTAATAGCAGACCTGCCAAAAGACATGAGAGCTCTATTACAACAATTAAAAAAAAATAGACACTAAAATGAATAAAATATTTTTTCTGCTGATTTTTGTAGCATCCTCAATGTTATCTTTTGCTCAAAGCAATACTATTTTTCCTGGGCTTACTGAAGTTCAAAAACAAAAATTACTAAGTACTAAAATTGCGATACCACTACCAACATGGATACCTGATGGATTTGCTGTAACTAACATTGTCACCAAAACCGGGAAGTCAATAAAACCGGAAGATAAAATTTACACTGTTACCTATAGTAAAAAATTACTGAAGGGCAATCTTCTAAAATTTAGTGTAGCTGCAGGTTTTGATGGCCTTGGTGACCTACCGTATGAAGGGAGCGAAATAATAAAAAGTAAAGTGGGTGATATTTATTTGTATTACGAACCTTATGAAGAAGATATGAACAGCAAACAGGTAAAGGCATTTGGATTTATTATGACTGAGTGGTTCAATGTAGATAAACTTGCGTTTCACGCTTCCTTCAATTCGCAAAACCCAAATGATAAACCAGATCCCACAAAGCCAAAGATCAGCAAAGTGGATGTAAAGAAAATCTTACAATCAATCCAGGTACTCAAATAAAACTTCTCTGTATCTACAAAAAAATAATCCTATACATATTCTTCTCCATTTTCTCCCATTCGGGAAGATAGAGGGGCTTTAATCTAAATTAGGCTGAGGTGTATAACGCAAGTACGGCTTTACGATCTTCAATCCTTTAGTAAATTTTTTCTGAGCATCTTCAGTACTTACTGCTGGCACTACGATTACATCTTCACCATGTTGCCAGTCTGCAGGCGTTGCCACACTGTAGTTGGCAGTAAGCTGCAGGGAATCTAACACACGCAACACCTCGTGAAAATTTCTTCCTGTTGAAGCCGGATAAGTAAGTGTAAGTTTTACTTTTTTATCAGGACCAATAACAAACAATGAGCGAACTGTAAAAGTTTCTGATGCATTGGGATGAATCATTCCGTAGAGGTTGGCCACAGTTTTGTCTTCATCAGCAATGATCGGAAAATCAACAGTGCAGTTTTGTGTCTCATTGATATCATTTCTCCAGCCCATGTGCTTTTCCAATGGATCAACACTAACTGCAAGCACTTTTACATTTCTTTTTTCAAATTCATTTTTAAGCAATGCCGTTTTGCCTAATTCGGTTGTGCAAACAGGGGTATAATCTGCGGGATGAGAGAATAAAACACCCCAGCTGTCACCAAGATATTCGTAAAAATCGATTTCACCCTCGGTAGTTTTAGCTTTAAAGTTGGGAGCAATGTCCCCTAAACGTAAACTCATAACAATTAATTTTAAAAATTGAAAAATATAAATACCACAGCAGTCAATAACTACAAAGCTAAAATCAAAAAAGCAGAAATCTAAAATTATTTAGAAGAAGCCCTGTGCAGGGATGATTTGCCAAAGCGGTTTTTCACTTCATCAATAGCTTTGTATAAGTCTACTTTTTTCTCCGTGTTGCCAAACAGGTTTGTTTGCACGGCGTTATTGGTTAATTCGCTTAAACGTACGCCCAGCAAGCGAACCGGTGTATCCTTTTTATATAATTTATGAAACAGATCTTTCACAACCGGTATCATTTCATCTTCAGCAGCTGTGTATGGAATGGTTGTTTGCCGCGAAGTGGTTTCAAAATCAGGGTAGCGGATCTTAACAGCAATACAGCCGGCAACTTTTTCTTCCTGGCGTAATTCAAAGGCAATTTTCTCTGTCATCCGCACAATTTCTCCCATCAAAAATTTCATATCAAGCACGTTCTCATCAAAAGTGTTTTCAGTAGAAATCGATTTTGCTTCATGGTAAGGAACTACTTTGGAAGTATGAATTCCCTGCGTTTTATTCCAGAGATCAATCCCCCATTTACCTAAACGATTTTCCAGTTCATCAGCGCTGCTTTTATGAATATCCGCAATAATGTTTATACCCATGTGTTTTAAAACCTGTTCTGTTTGATCACCTACACCCGGGATTTTTCCTATATCAAGGGAAGCCAAAAATTCTTTTTCTTTTCCGAAAGCAACCTGCAGGTAACCGTTTGGCTTTGCCTCGTTGGTAGCCATTTTTGCTACCATTTTATTATTGGCTAATCCAAAGGAAATGGGAAGTTTTGTTTCACTAATTATTTGCGTACGCAGATCGATCGTCCATTGCAGCGGATCAAAATATTTATCCATTCCTGTCAGGTCTAAATAAAATTCATCTACTGAAGCTTTTTCAAACAGCGGCGCTTTGGCAGCAATAATTTCTGTTACCCATCTTGAATAACGGCTGTACTCTCCTCTTGTTCCTTTTACAAAAATTGCTTGGGGACAAAGCCGCTTTGCCTGTGAGGAAGGCATTGCAGAATGGATACCAAATTTTCTGGCCTCGTAACTGCATGCCGCCACCACGCCACGTTCTGCGCCACCAACAATTACGGGCTTACCTTTTAAAGAAGGATCATTTAATATTTCAACCGAAACAAAAAACGAATCCAGATCAAAGTGAGCAATGATGTGTTGCATGGGGGAAGACATGAAGCAAATTTAAATAAACAAAGAACCATTCTATCTAAAAATCTCCGGTAACCCATCCGGCAGTGTTACAAAAACCTTCCTGTTCTTTTTATCTATTTTATCAGGAAATTTTTGCATTATAGATATACTAGTATTTAATTCCATCTAACAAAATTTATTTTTAAATTTGTTTTATGCCTGAACTCGAAAAATATTCAAATGACATCAATCAACTTTGTTTAGCACACAAAGTAAAGCGGTTGTATGCTTTTGGTTCGGTTCTTACAGGCAAATTTGCTGCAAACAGTGATATTGATTTTATAGTCGTCCTTTGAAACAGTTGAGATAAATCAATATGCTGACAATTATTATGACTTTAAATTTTCTTTAGAAAAAATTTTACACAGATCTGTTGACCTATTAGAAGGGAAAGCTATTAAAAATCCATACTTTTTGCAGGTTATCAATAATCAACGTCAACTTGTTTATGGATATTGAAATAAAAACATGGCTATACGACATATTGAATGCCATAAATGAAATTGAAAGTTTCATTGTGGATAAACCAAAAGATTTTATAGCCTACCAAAAAGACATTAAGACCAAACGTGCCATAGAAAGAAATATAGAGATCATTGGTGAAGCGATGAACAGAATTTTGCTGAAAGATGATACACTTTAATTATCAAATTCAAGATAAATTGTTGATACCCGAAAAGGGATTATTCATGGGTATGATACAGTTTCGGATGATATGATCTGGAGTATTGTTATTAAACACTTACCTATTTTAAAAATAGAAGTTTCAAAATTCTTACATGAATAGTTAGGAGTTTTCTACCTATAAATCTCCAGCAATCCATCCGGCAGTGTCACAAAAACCTTTCTTCCTTTCTTATCGATCTTATCTAAAAACTCTTCGTGAATAGGGATCAGCGCCTCTTTTCCATCCAATAATATTTTACATAATACCTGGTGAGGCTGTTCAATAATCTCTAAAATTTCTCCC
>JBKJSX010000106.1:0-29004 GCA_046594375.1 Chitinophagaceae bacterium | reverse complement strand
CTGGGTTTCATAGGATAGGTTTTAGGTTTTAAAATATTTGATCAGTATGCATTTAAACATTTTGATCTGTTCGCGGATAAAGATATAAAAGCAAGCTCGCGAATACAAGAGTGATATTGCGCATACCGGAGTGGGATATATACGATGAGGAGTTTTCAACAAACAATTACCTACGACCTTAACTTAAAAAACAAAGGCTTCAAAAAATGGAGCTCTAAAAAAACAAAAGTTGTATCAATTAACGGGGATATTGTTTTCGCTGCAAAGTTTACTAACATTATTTTCCTAATGCAAGAGCACTAAAATTGCTTGTAGAATGTTGAGATGAGCTTGTAACAAATTGAACAATTCTTCCTGAAGAATCTCCGGCACTTACTATCACATAACTTGCCGGAATATGTTGAATGTCTATAACTTTAAAAGTATTTGAATCAAATAAACATTCTTTGGTACTTAGAAAAAATAAAATGGGAGTAACGAAATGATAATTATAGGTAAACAAAAATCAATTGTGAGTTAACCATTAATTATCAAACCTATAATTGCAGTGTTTCGCCATCCTTTATTATTATTTTTTTTATTGTTCCCTTTATTTCAATTTGGTAAATGCCAATTGGTAACCCAATTTTTTTTGCTGATGGGGAAAAATAAATTTGGGTACTTTTCTTATCATCATAAAGTGTCCACATGCCTGAGCCAACAACATTTAATATGCCCGCTTTTATTCTTGTCTCCATTGCCTTTTGCACAGGTACATCTTTTGCTAAGCTTCCTGATATATTTATATCGTAGGTACCGGGAGTAAGAGAAAAACTACGCTCATTAGTTAAGGCACCAGAATAATGCACTTCCTTTCCAGTGCCGGATTGGAAAATAGTGATAATGCATTCAGTTTCTTTTAAAATGTCAAGAAATATTCTACTCGAATAACCTCTTATACATTTTTTGATCTCCCATTTTTTCTCATCAATTAAAGTTTTAATAACTTCGTTCTTAACAATCTTTTTATCATTTAAATCACTAACATTTAATTTTTGAGACATGTACTTTGTGCTATCATATTGCATCATTTCTCCATCTTTAATTTCTATTGAATGCAATAAACCATTAATTTCTAATTGGTAAATACCTTTTGGAAATACAACTTTTTTACCCAGGGAAGAGCTATACACTTTTTTTATCTTGTTCTCATCATATAAAACCCAAGGTATGTTATATGGTACATTTAAAGTACCAGCTTTTATTCTTGTATCAACTCCTTTATATACAAGAATATTTTTTAAAACTACCCCGGAAATTTCTAAGTCATACACTCCGGGTAAAAGTAAAAAATTTCGTTGTTCATTAGTATTATATATTTCTATATGATCAGGAAGAGTATAAATTTTTATTCCATAATCAACATTAACAGGAACTAGAATATTAAGAGTACCGATCGTCATATTTTGACCATACAAAATATTGCTCAATTCTGATTGTCCGGACTTCTTAACAAACGTATCAATGCGGAATGAATTTAATCGTGGCAAACGAGTAATAAATTCTTTGTTTGAGGTTGTGAGCTTATTATTCGTTTCCCTTTTGAGAAAAGCATTATAAGATTTCCTGGTAATAAAATTTAATTCGTAACTATAAAAAATGTTATTGTTTACTTCTCTTTCATCTAATGATTTTAAAGCCGCATACCTTTTATTATTAAAAAGCATTTGATAAATGGGTTGTTTGATTGCCAGAATGATATTAGGTGAATTATCTTTCAAAATTTTCTTTCTAAAATAAGTTAGTCCATTAGCTGTATCTGTTTTGGCAATTACAAAATCAACAGAATCATTTTTATTACGTTCTATCGCGGAAATAGAACAACATTGATTAGAAAATACAGGTCTTAAAATGTTGTACTTAATAGTTGTATCACTTAAGGGAGATACTGTTTTTAAACCTGTGCCGGCAATTATTGTAGTTCCTAAACTAAGTACAGCTGATTTACCAACAGAGCTTTGAGAGGATCCGGTAATAAATTGAATGGTTTTCCCAATATCATTACGGCAGGTTAATATCATGTAATTGACACTAATATTTTGGATGTCTATAACTTTAAAAGCGTTCACATTAAAAAAATTTCCCTGGTGTGAGAGTGATTGTGAAAATAAAATTATAGGAATAAATAAAGTGATAGTTACCGGTAAATAATTTTTCATTTCTCTTTCAATAAAAGTATTTTAATATCGAGATATTTTAAATTCTTTATGTCGAAGAAGCAGGTAGCACATCCAAAATTCGCCTGAATGCACATAGAAATAATTACAATATAATAAAAAGTTAATGATAGTTATATGAAAATGTAAAAAATATATAGCGAGGTTCTATACTCAATCCTATAGCAGTGTAACAAAAAAGAAAGGCTCTGCTTCCAAATGTCTGCAAGGCCTTTCTTTATTTTTGTGATCCGGATTGGATTCGAACCAATGACCCTCAGCTTAGAAGGCTGATGCTCTATCCAACTGAGCTACCGGACCAATTTTTGCAAATATAAAGTAATAGAACAACGCAGCAATTATGGGATATAGTTGCAGACTGATACCTTCAAATTTTAAAACACAATTCATAGTTAATATCTACGTTTATAATTTGTAATACCTTCACTTTGTATACAGATCAGAAAGTTTTAAATAAAAAATTATGAAAAGAGCAATTATCAGCATTTGTGCAGCTATACTATTATTAGTTACATTTTCATCCTGCAAAAAATTGGTGGCTGCACTATTTGGTGGCTTTGAAACTACTGTTGATTTTCAGCTATCAATACCTGCCATACCCATTGTTTCACCTTCTGAATTACCGTTAGGCCAATATTTTTATAAGTTTAATTTAGACAGCATTGTAAAAGCTAAAACCGCAGGGGTTTTTAGCGCAAGCGATGTTAAGTCAATCAAGGTTAAACAGTTTAATATTAATATTGCTAATGCAGACCAACTAAACAATGTTTCAAACTTCCAAAGTGTTCGTGTAACGATCCAATCAAATACTAATAATGCTCCTGCGGAACTTTTCTCAGTTACTCTTCCTGATACCTATGCGACTACATTTACTACTGCTGGTAATAATGCGGAGTTATTATCTTATTTAAAAGGTTCGGATATTACTTATAATATGTATGGTAGAAACAGACGGACCATCGTAAAACCATTGACCATAATTTTATCGGTAGTTATAAGAGCAAGTTAATTTGCTCATTACCTTTTTTCTTCCAGCTGCATTATTTTTTCAAATACGATTTCATACTCTGCATTGGCTTTTTGTAGTTGATCAAAAATGTTTTTGTAATCTGATTCAGTCTGTGAAAACTTAGTGCTGTTATTATAAATTTCAGGAGTAGCTAATGCACTTTCTAAACTTATTTTTTGTTTGGTAAGTAGTGCGATCTTTTCTTCTAATTGTTGAAACTGTCTTTGTGTTTTCTGCAACTCTTTTTGTGCATCTTTATCGATAGCAGTTTTTTGATTGTTACTCTTTGTTTCAACTTTTGCTTCTTTAGGTTTTTCTATTTCAACCTTTTCATTTTTCACTTTTTCACTTCTCACTTGTTGCTGGCGCAGTTTCCATTCTTCCCATTCTTCAAAATTGCCTACAAACTCTTTTATCTTATAATTATCTATCTCCCAAATTTTATTACAGGTCTGGTTTACAAAATACCGGTCGTGACTTACCAAAATAAAAGTGCCTTCATATTTATTAAGAGCATCCACTAACAGGTCTACCGAATGAATGTCAAGATGATTAGTGGGTTCATCCAGCAATAAAAAATTTGCTTTGCTAACAATTGTTTTTGCAAGTGCAACACGTGCTTTCTCCCCACCACTTAATACTTTTATTTTCTTATCAACATCATCACCGCTGAACAAAAAGCATCCTAATAAAGTCCGCAACTCCAGATCAGTTTTACCGCTGCGTGCAGTTTGCATTTCTTCCAACACATCATTATTAATATCTAATGCCTCCAACTGGTGCTGAGCATAAAATGAATCATCAACATTGTGCCCCCAAATTCTTTCGCCTTCAAAAGTTTCAGTACCTGCAACTATTCGCAGCAAAGTTGATTTACCTTTTCCATTCGCACCTATCAATCCTATTTTATCACCGCGGTTTATTTCTGCGCCTGCATGTTCAACAATTTTTACATCCCCGAATTTCTTTTTAACGTTTTTTAACGTGCATAAAGTTCTTCCGGGTTGTTTATCAATTGCAAAATTAATTCGCATGTTGGGGCGTTCTAATTCTGTATTTTCTATTCTTTCAATTTTATTTAAACGTTTCACTATACTCTGCGCCTGTGCCGCTTTTGATGCCTTCGCTTTAAAGCGCTCAACAAATTTTTCCTGCTGGCGAATATAATCCTGTTGGTTCTCGTAAGCCTTTTGTTGTATCTCTATTCGCTGTGCTTTTTCCTGCTGGTAATAAGTATAGTTGCCTGTATAAAAATGTAACTCCTGCTGGTAAAGCTCAACGATCTTTGTTACCATCCTGTCGAGAAAATATCGATCATGCGAAACGATAACAACAGAACCCTGGTAATGCTGCAAATATTTTTCAAGCCATTCAATGGAAGGAAGATCAAGGTGATTCGTAGGCTCATCCAATAACAAAACATCAGGATGCATTAAGATCATTTTTGCTAGTAGCACTCTCATTCTCCATCCACCACTAAATTCTTTATAAGGCCTTTGAAGATCTGCATTGGCAAATCCCAGTCCCTGTAATATCTCTTCTGATTTGTGATGAATGCTGTAACCCCCTAAAATTTCAAGCTCATGTAATTTATCAGCATACTTATGCGCAAGCTCTTCATCAGAATTTTGTTCCAGTTCAATACCGATCGCTTCAATTTCTTTTTCTAACTTAAGTACGTTTTCAAATGCTCCTAATGCAACCTGCAAAATAGAATCATCTGTATCAAAACTTAAAAGATCCTGGTGAAGAAATCCTATGGTTGTATCTCTGCTTTTTTCGACAGTTCCACCAGAAGGAAGGTATTGCCCGGTAAACACTTTTAATAGTGTAGATTTTCCTGTACCATTATATCCGATCAATCCAATACGTTCATTGGGTTGTATGTGCCATGTGGCATCTTCAACAATTACACGTGCGCCAAATTCAAACGTAACATTTTGTAAACCTAACAACATTCAATTTATTTAAGTCGGCAAAATTACGCTGTATTTCGTTGTAAATAGCAGCTTACAGCAATTAGCGGTCACCTTTTATGTTTACTTTTGCAAAAACATTATCAATATGAGAAAATTATTTGTAGTTATATTTTTTGTTGCTCTTGTAATCGGTATCTGGTGGTTATTTTTTAAAGATAAATCTCATGATGGTGTTCCTAAACAACAACCATTAAAAGTAGCAGTACATTCCGGGGAATTTAATAAAAGTATTGGTGCAGTTGTTACAGAATACCTTTCTTTAAAGGAAGCTTTTGTAAATGCAGATACCGTAAAAATAAAGGGGCAGGAAAAAAAATTAATTGCTTCTCTTGATAGTATAAAACTCGATGAACTAAAAAAAGATACTACGGGCATCTTTCAATCCGCACAAATGATGATCGTGGATATAAAATCCAACGCGGATGCTATTTTAAAAGAAACTGATATTACAGAGATGCGACAGGATTTTCGTATGGTGTCTGAAAATCTTTTCCCGCTTTTGAAGGCCATACATTACGAGGGCATGAAATTATATTGGCAAAACTGCCCTATGGCTTTTGGAGAAGGCAAAGATGCAAGCTGGCTAAGTAATACCGAAGAAATAATTAATCCATATATGGGTAAAAATCATCCTGAATTTAAAGGTACAATGCTGCATTGTGGCGAAATAAAAGATACAATACAATAATATCTTAGATAAACAATAGTATGCCTGATCGCCTTTGTTTTTTTTATTTAAAAACTGCTTCTGATAAGCCTTTATTAATAAGGTAGGTTCTATAGGTTATCTGTATTGTTCCTTTGCGGGCCTGGATTTTATCGGGAGTTTTTTTCTTATCATCTGAATAATCAAAAGTTACACCTTTAGGAATTTTATAATCTTTGGTATTAAAAGTAAAAATCACTTTATCAGGCAAGCCATACGCGGCATACTTTCCGTAACTCATTTCCAATTCGTACGTGCCATTATCTTTTGTGGTTGTCTTTGCTTTCAGTATTAAAAAATTATCATCAATGTATAGGGTTGATAAAACAACATCATTGTTCTCATCTTGCGGTAAAAGTTTTATAACCCGGGCGTTTGCATTTCCAATTTTTGCAATGCCGGCATCCAATGCGGTAAAAGTATTATTTGTTAGTACATTATTGATGTTTATGCTTACTGTGCCTTTGGGTATAAAAGAAATCCCTTTCTCATTTTTTATTTTTAGTTTATCAGGCTTTTTATAATATATCTTAACGTTGGCTACAGGCACTTTTAAAAAAATCACTTTTGTCTTCATTTCTCCTGACGCCTCATAATCATTTACCAGATTGAGCTTGTCTTTCACTTTTTGTAAGATCGTATTTACATTTTGTGCATAAGATAAACTAGTTGCAAAGCAAAAGAAAATTAGAATACCAAATATTTTTTTCATCATCATTTGCATTTTTATCAACTTAAAATATCCTTACGTTTAAAAATTATTATGGAGGCTGATACAAATAAAAAAATGTATCCAACTAAAATGGCAAGACTCCTCATGATAGATGAGAAACTCTGGATAGATCCTTTTATTGTTTGCCCGTCAGCATCTGAATCAATATAAAAAAAGCCCTTCCATCCCAGCATGTGTGTGGTAAACAAATAAGGCTTTACTGTTTTATCATAAATGGGGATCTGCATTTCGCTCATAATTGTAAAAACAATAATAATGGCGACAGTAGCCACTATCGGCCCAATGGAATTATCTGACAATACTGAAAGCAAAAATGAAAGCGAAGCCACAACGATCAAGCCTACTGTTCCAAAACCAAACGCTGCAATATATCTCCATAACACATCCGTTTTTTCAATTTGTAATAATTCAAACTCTTTTGATATCACAAGATCATTTGTACCAAACAACAAAACGCTTACAACAAGACATAACAATGCAGTCCACACCACTAAAATAAATGTGTAAATAACGCAGGCAGAAAATTTTGTGAGAATCAAATTTGTTCTGCTAATTGGCTTTGTTATCAGCAGCCGCAATGTTCCCATGTTTGCTTCACCTGCAACCATATCACCTGCAACAAGTGCAACAAGAATAGGAACATGTATCAGCAATAAATTTAAAATAGCAAAGCCAATCCAATATCCATTGCGTATTTGATCATAGGGAATATCCAATGTCTCATCCAGGCTGCTGAGCATAAATTTTACATACTCTTTACCATTTGTTAGCAACGCTAATTGTATTAAGAGTATTATGGCAGCAATAGCGCCAAAGGCAATGTATGTTCGTGGCTTTTTAAATATCTTGAAGAGTTCAAACTGTAACAGGTTCCACATGTTGGTTTGCAGTTGTAAGTGATAAAAAATAATCTTCTAAAGAATGACGTGGAGTAACAGAAAGCACTTCAATATTCATGTGCACCAATTCATTTACAAATTCGGGTATCCTGTGTTTATTGAATTTTAAAATTAGTTTTTCGTTTTGCGATTGCTGAAGATATCGCCCCCATTGAGTTGCAGCAATTTTGTTTTTTGCAGATGAATTATCCAAAGTATTTAATGCTACAATTGTTTTTGCAGGATCAAGCAATTCATCCGAAGTTCCTTCAACAATTCTATTTCCTTTGTCAATTATCAGTATCCTGTTTGCGATCAATTCAATTTCTGTTAACAGATGTGATGAAACCAAAACAGTTTTTCCAAAATTTTTACTCAGGCTGATGATCAGGTTTCTTACATCAGCAATTCCCTGCGGATCCAAACCATTTGTGGGTTCATCAAGCATGATTAATTCCGGATCATGAATAAGCGCTACTGCTATACCAAGCCGTTGCTTCATCCCCTGCGAAAAAGTTTTCACCTTGCTGTGTGCCCTTTCTAACAGCCCTACCATTTCCAATTGTTCCATTAATTTATTAGCTGAAACTTTTACACCGCTGATCTTTGCAAAAAAGGAAAGGTTTTGCCAGGCAGTAAGATATTTATAGAGGTCAGGCTTTTCGATTATTGCGCCTACCTGCGTTAGTATCTCTTTACGCCTAGTGTTTAAATTTTTGTTGAAAATATGTATACTACCTTCAGTTGGTTTAAGAAGTGTTAGCAGCATTCTTATCGTAGTAGATTTTCCGGCGCCGTTCTGTCCTAAAAAACCATAAACGTCTCCTGCATTTACTGTAAACGATAAATTATTTACAGCAGTTACATCTTTAAATTGTTTGGTTAAATTTTTTACTTCTATTATTGCAGGCATCAGGAATAATTAATCAAATGTAAAAGAGAAATTGCGAATGAATGCTTTTTTCTTATTTAGTTATTACTTTATTTACATCTGTCCTCTAAAAATTTTAAATATTTTTTTTGAAAAATAAAAACACATACCACGTACTTAAAACAATAAGTTTATTGGTGCTTTGCAGTTTTTACATTGTTGCAGGTATAAATCATTTTTGGGATCCTAAAGCTTATTATAATCTTATCCCACCATATTTTCCTGATCATTCTTTGATAAATATTCTTAGTGGCGCATTTGAAATTATTGCAGGAATATTAATGATAATACCTGTTACGAGAAAGCTCTCTGCATATTTAATAATTGCCATTTTGATAGCTTTTATTCCTGCCCATATTTATTTAATACAAATGAAGGGATGTGTGTCAAAAAAAATGTGTGTTGCTGAATGGATCGCGTGGGTAAGATTATTTCCTTTGCAATTTATACTTATGTGGTGGGCATGGAAAACTTATAAGTGGAATAAATACTCACGCTAAGGAACTTTAGGTTTATAAGAAAATCTAATCGTTCCATTTCTTCCAAGATCTGATTCAATCCTTTGCTCATAACGGTTTTCACCATCATGCACTATCATCAATGCGGTATTAGGGGGTATTTCGCCAAGATTATCAGCATACATCACTAACTCATTTACTTCTTTATCGGCATCGATAGTTAACGTTAACGTTATAGGTTTGTAAGAAAGCATTTTATGGGATAACACTAATTTGCCATTGTAAAAAACCGAAATTGAATCCCCATCAATTTCGCCATTGTCATAAAAATCCACAGTAAAAGTTTGATTTTTTATTGCTATCGTTTTAAGAAGTGTATTTACTCTTTTTTCAAAAGGTAAATTTGATGCAACAATTGGTTCATCTTTTTTAGCGGGAGGTTTAACTATAGATATTTCTTTTCTTAAAGTATCCCTTTGTGTTACTAAATTTTTATTTGTTTCAGTATTACTATTTACGTGTGGCTTAGTAGCAATTATCGTTTTATTATTTTGATTTTTTATAAGTGGTTTTGTTTGTTTGGCAACAGGTTTTTCTACCCGGTTCAAATCCCTGTAAGACTGATCTTTTTTTGCAGGAGGAACATAAACTTTTTGCTCTATGACAGGATCTCTTATCACTATTTTTCTTGCTAAACTTGTGCGCCCGTAACCACAATTACCATTTTGATTGGGAGCCGGTATCCAGTTGCCCTGTAATAATTCTGAATCAGAGTTTTCTTTTGCGTATTTTAATTTATGTGTTTGAAAACAATTGCTGATTTCAGGCGGAGTATTAAATTTTGTTCTCTCATATTCAGTAACAACAAGTTCTTTGGTTGTCCTGTTTAAAGTGCCTCTTAATTTGCAAATAGTATAATACCGTTTTCCTCCATCAACAAAATAAGTGTAGGAATAACCGGTAACTTCCGATCCTTGAGTTTCTAATTCTAATACGTAATCAATTTTTTCTCCGCCAAAGCCAATAAAACTGCTGCTGTTATCAACAAAGCCACCTTTCCATTGTCCACTGAAACTAAACGGTTTTTCAACATTTCTGAAAGCAGATGGAGCCGGAAGGTTTGTGGTTTTTTTTGCAGTGGATTGTATTGGAGATTTTTTTGTTTTACCAACAGGCGGTTTACCGGATTTTTTTTGCTGAGCGCAAACAGCGAAACAAAAAAATGATAAAAATAATAAAGTGGTAAAAAATTTCTTCATGCTTTCTTTATGCCTTCACGCAAAAATAAAGTGAAATAAAAACCTAATCGTTTAATCGTATTCTTTCTTTGCCTAATACTTCGTTAAATTTGCCATCCTTAGAGTTTGAATTTTTATTTAGAATAAATCGATAAATGATAAATATTACTTTTCCAGATGGTGCTGTAAGACAGTATGAACAAGGTTGTTCAGCACATGATATTGCAAAACAAATTAGTGAAGGACTTGCACGGAAAGTTTTGGCAGCAGAGGTGAACAACGAAATATGGGATGCAACACGCCCTATAAAAAATGATGCTTCAATAAAATTTTTAACGTGGGATGATGATAAGGCAAAGTCTACGTTCTGGCATTCCTCTGCGCACCTAATGGCAGAAGCGGTAGAAGGAATGTTTCCCGGTGTAAAATTTTGGGTGGGTCCTCCATTGGAAAAAGGTTTTTATTATGACATGGACCTGGGTGATAATATAATTGCAGAAGAAGATCTTAGAAAGCTCGAAATAAAAATGGCAGAACTCGCCAAACAAAATAATTCCTTTATAAGAAAAGAAATTGCAAAAAATGATGCTGTAAAATACTTTGAAGAAAAAGGCGATGAATACAAACTCGATTTGCTAGGTGGATTAAATGATGGGGAGATCACTTTTTATTCACAGGGAACTTTTACTGATCTCTGCCGTGGTCCGCACATTCCTGCAACAGGATTTATAAAAGGAATAAAACTTACTAACGTTTCAGGCGCTTACTGGAAGGGTGATGAAAAAAATAAAATGCTTACACGTATTTATGGTGTAACATTTCCTAACCAAAAAGAATTAGATGAATATTTGTTGTTATTAGAAGAAGCAAAAAAAAGAGACCACCGCAAACTTGGAAAAGAGCTTGGTATTTTTACAATGGATGATGATGTAGGACCGGGGTTGGTTTTATGGATGCCAAATGGTACGGTGATCATTGAAGAATTAGAAAAACTTGCGAAAGAAACTGAGGCTGCGGCGGGCTATAAAAGAGTTGTAACACCACACATTGCCAAAGAAAAATTGTATCTCACCAGCGGTCATTTACCATATTACCAGGATAGCATGTATCCTCCAATGGAACTTGATGGCGTGAAATATTATTTAAAGGCAATGAATTGTCCTCATCACCACAAAATATTTGCTGCTGAGCCACATAGTTATAAAGATCTTCCTTTACGGCTGGCAGAGTATGGTACCTGCTACCGTTATGAACAGAGCGGAGAATTATTTGGTTTAATGAGAGTGCGTTGCCTGCACATGAATGACGCACATATTTATTGCACAAGAGAACAATTTGCACAGGAGTTTAGGGCAGTAAATGATATGTATATTAAGTATTTTAAAATATTTGGTATTGAGAAATATGTGATGCGCTTATCCCTTCATGATCCAAAAAAATTAGGACAGAAATATGTTGATCAACCGGAGCTTTGGATAGAAACCGAAGAAATGGTTAGAAAGGTTATGACTGAAGCAAATATTCCTTTTGTTGAAGTGCCTGATGAAGGCGCATTTTATGGACCAAAGATAGATGTGCAGATATGGAGCACTATCGGCAGAGAGTTTACGCTTGCAACTAACCAGGTAGATTTTTCGCAGGGACGCAGTTTTAAGCTGGAGTTTACCAACCAAAATAATGAAGCTGAAACACCGCTGATTATTCACCGTGCGCCACTGGGCACCCACGAAAGATTCATTGGTTTTTTATTGGAGCATTATGCCGGAAAATTTCCATTATGGCTTGCGCCTGTGCAGGTAAAAATCCTTCCTATCAGCGATAAGTTTACTGAGTATTCAAAAAATGTTTTAAATAAATTGAAAATTGCAGATATTCGTGTGGAGATTGATGACAGAAGTGAAAAAATAGGAAAGAAGATAAGAGATACCGAGCTGTTGAAAATTCCGATTATGCTGGTAATAGGAGAGAAGGAAGTTAACGAAGAAAAAGTTTCTGTAAGAAGACAAGGTAAAGGAGATTTGGGTTCGCAAAGTTTGGAGGAATTTATAACAATGGTGAAGGACGAAGTGAAGAACAAAAAAGCATTTGAATAAAAATAAATATTGTTAATCTAAAATCAATTAATGGCATTTCCCCCTAGAGCACCGAGAGGCGCATTTAATCCCAGGTTTAAAAAAGAACAACAACAGGAACACCGCACTAACCATATGATAAGAGTACCGCAGGTACGATTGGTTGGAGAAAATGTAGAAGTAGGTGTTTACGACACACAGGCAGCACAAAAAATGGCACAGGAACAAGGTTTAGATCTTGTTGAAATTTCTCCGCAGGCGGATCCTCCTGTTTGTAAAATTATTGACTACAATAAATTTTTGTACGAGAAGAAGAAGAAGGAAAAAGAGATGAAGGCAAAAAGCAAAGTATCTGAAGTAAAAGAGATACGCTTTACGCCGAACACCGATGATCATGATTTTGATTTTAAATCGAAGCACGCACAAAACTTTTTAAAAGATGGCAATAAAGTAAAAGCTTATGTTCAGTTTAAAGGCAGAGCAATTATGTTTAAAGAAAGAGGAGAGTTGCTGCTTTTAAAATTTGCAGAAAGGCTTGTTGAATTTGGCACTTTGGAAAGTATGCCTAAACTGGAAGGCAAAAGAATGTTCGCCATCTTTGCACCAAAAAGTCAAAAGAAAAAGGTAATCACTCATCAATAATTTATTTCGGTAATGAATCTTGTAGAAACGATACAACAGAATTTAAAATTTCAACCCCTTCAAAAAATAGATCCAAACACCCAGGAAGTAAAAAAACCGGAAGATTTATCATTCCAGGATTATTTACCACAGGCTGCAATACCTGTTGTTTTACTTGGGTTATATAAATTTAGCAGAACAGAAGAAGGAAATACAGAATTGCTGAATGGCGAATTACAAAATAAACTTCTAAAAACAATTTTTGCAAAAAATACCCAGCAGGTAATTGATAAAGTGGCGAAGTATACCGGAAACACTTCAGAATACACTGCAGATGAAATGGAGATCATTGCATGGGAAGCATTGCATATTATTCGGACCAGTTTATCAACCCAAACTACAGATTCTAAAATAAAAACTTTTTTGGCTGATCAACGCCATAATATTTTAGTACATCTTCCTGCATCGTTACAAATTGGTGAAGTGCTAAAAGATGATACCTTAGATGATCGTTCTCATAAAATGGAAGGCCCGGTTTCCAGCTATATGCATTGGATCGAATCTTTCTTTCCCAGCACTGACAGGAAGAAGGAAGAGAACTGGTGATAATTGACCACTTTTATCTTGGTAAGTTTACTCTAATCAACTACATTTGCACCCCATTAAGCATTTGTGTTTTATGCTTCCCGAAACTTTGGGATAAAAAACATATTACCCACAAGGCTCCATAAGTTTCCGTCTGTTCGGAACGCCAGCAGGGTGTAAAAATAAAAATAGTATAATGCCAAAGGTTAAAACCAACTCCAGCGCAAAAAAGCGTTTCAAAGTAACCGGTACAGGAGAAATTACTTTTCAAAGAGCTTTTAAAAGACACATCTTAACAAAAAAATCTACCAAGCGCAAGCGTGCTATGCGTAAGGATGGTATTGTAAAAGGTCCTAACAGGGATTTTGTTATGCGTTTGCTTCGTCTAAAGTAATTAATCTAAATCTCCTAAAATTTTAAATCATTAACATATGCCACGTTCAGTAAATGCAGTAGCATCAACAGCAAGAAGAAAAAAAATATTAAAAGCTGCCAAAGGTTATTATGGTAAGCGTAAAAATGTATATACCGTTGCCAAAAACGTAATGGAAAAAGGTATGACCTACAGTTATGTTGGTCGTAAACTTAAAAAGCGTGAGTATCGCACGTTATGGATAGCACGTATCAACGCAGCAGTAAGAGCAGAAGGAATGACCTACAGTCAATTCATTCATAAATTAGGATCTAAAAATATTGATCTTAACAGGAAAGTTTTAGCAGACCTTGCAATGAATGAACCTGAGAGCTTTAAAAAATTAATTGACTCAGTAAAATAATTTCTTTTCAGAAAAAATTTTAAACCGTTCCGAACCAGGACGGTTTTTTTATTGCATAAATCATGCATTCAATTACATTTGTAACTCATTTGATAACCCATTTTTATAAATGAATAATTCGTATACCGACCTGGTGAAGCAAACGTTCAATTTTCCACAGGAAGATTTTACTGTTAAAGATGATTACTTACAATACAATGGAGTTGATGTAAAAGCCTTAATAGATAAATATGGTACGCCTTTAAAGCTTACGTATTTACCAAAAATTGGTATGCAAATAAACAAAGCAAAAAAGATGTTTGCTAACGCCATAAAAAAACATAAGTACGAAGGAAAATATTTTTATTGCTATTGTACTAAAAGTTCACACTTTTCTTTTATTGTAGAAGAAGCATTAAACAATGATGTGCATCTTGAAACATCCTATGCATACGACATTGAGATCATCAACAAATTGTATGAAAGAAAAAAGATCGATAAAAAAATATTTATCATCTGCAATGGCTTTAAACAAAAGAATTATACAAGCCGTATCGCAAGATTATTAAACACAGGCTTTGAAAATGTGATTCCTGTATTGGATAATAAAGAAGAATTAAAAGCTTATAAAAAATCTGTTCGTGTTCCATTTAAATTAGGCATAAGAGTAGCGGCTGAAGAAGAACCTACATTTCCCTTTTATACTTCAAGGTTAGGAATGCGGGCAAGAGATATCCTGGAATTTTATGTTGATGAAATTGAAGGAAACGAACATCGCTTTCAATTAAAAATGCTTCACATCTTTTTAAATAAAGGGATCAAAGATGATATTTATTATTGGAGTGAATTAAACAAGATCATCAACCTTTATTGCCAGCTTAGAAAAATTTGTCCCGAACTTGATTCTATAAATATTGGAGGTGGTTTCCCGATAAAACATTCATTGGGTTTTGAATATGATTACCAATTCATGATAAATGAAATTGTAAGAAATATTAAAGTCGGATGCAAGCGCAGTAAAGTTCCGATGCCAAATATCTTTACAGAGTTTGGAAGTTATACGGTAGGAGAAAGTATGGCTCATATTTATAGTGTAATAGGACAGAAGAATCAGAACGACCGTGAGATATGGTACATGATCGATTCATCTTTTATTACAACCTTGCCTGATACGTGGGGCATTGGAGAAAAATTTTTAATGCTTCCCATAAATAAATGGGATGAAGAATATCAAAGAGTAACACTTGGTGGCATAACCTGCGACAGTCACGATTATTACGATTCAGAAGAACATATCAATGAAGTTTTTCTTCCCAAACTTGCTGAAGGCGAGCCTTTGTATGTGGGCTTTTTTCACACCGGCGCTTACCAGGATCAGATAAGTGGTTATGGTGGCATAAAGCACTGTCTTATTCCCTCTCCCAAGCATATAATTGTTGAGCGTGACAGAAATGGCAAATTAATAGATTGGGTTTATGCAAAAGAGCAAACTGCACAAAGTATGCTGAAGATATTAGGATATGAGAACAATAAAAAAACCTCTCGCTAGAGAGGCCTTAAAGTGTATATTCCAAGGGATTTAATCATCATCTTTCTCTTTACCATTGCCATGTTTACCATTGCCATGTTTCCCATTTCCATGACGTTTATTATTTTTCCATCCTTTATCATCATTCTCATTATCGTCTTCATAATCTTCATCTCTATTTTTATTATGACCAGGAGCATAATCTCTTGCGTTCTTCCTTCCGTACATTTTTTTAGCTTGTCCGGGAGGTATCCATCTGCTATTATTTGATGGAGAATAAACTCGTCCATCAGGATATCTAACTGTTCCATCAGGATAAACTATTCTTCCATCGGGATATATAACACTGCCATCAGGTTGGCGACTG
The DNA here is from genome assembly GCA_046594375.1 of Chitinophagaceae bacterium. Classification (GTDB taxonomy): domain Bacteria; phylum Bacteroidota; class Bacteroidia; order Chitinophagales; family Chitinophagaceae; genus Ginsengibacter. The sequence goes on along the minus strand of JBKJSX010000106.1, from coordinate 12,928 downwards.
ACCCTTCTCGGATACCTGCCGGTTTGGTAATCAGGATAATTAGAAGGGTAGGTAGTACCATTAGTAGTATTAGGATATCTCACCTTTCCGTTAGGTAATCTTATTGTTCCATCTGAATAAACTACTGTACCATCAGGTAAACGTTTTGTTGCTTGAGCATAACTAACCTGTGCATACGTCGCGAAGCTTATAACAAAAATTGCTATAAGCCATTTAATAGATATTTTATTTTTCATGATTAATGTTTTTATATAGTATCCAATTTTGTTACCACAGTTGTATGGAAATAATCGTTCCAGATTCTCTTACCACTTTATTAACATGAATTAATGTTGAGTGAATAAGGAGTAAGTGTTGTAAATTTGCGGTCTAAATTATTAAAATTATGTATCCAGCAGAAATAGTAATACCCATGAAAGAAGAATTAACTGAAAATGGTTTTGAAGAATTATTAAGCGCAAATGAAGTTGATGAAACATTAAAAAAAGAAGGTACGTCTTTAGTAATGATAAATTCTGTTTGTGGATGCTCCGCAGGTACAGCCAGGCCTGGAGTTTTAATGGCAGTTGCTAACACCTCAAAAAAACCAGACAGGTTAACAACAAGTTTTGCCGGCTTTGATGTTGAAGCCGTAAAAAGTATTCGCCAACACTTGAAGCCCTATACCCCATCTTCTCCATCTATTGCCCTATTTAAAGACGGCAAACTCGTGCATTTTATTGAGAGACACAATATAGAAGGAAGATCTGCGCAAATGATAGCCAGTAACCTTGTTGCTGCTTTTGAACAGTATTGCTAATAAAAATTAATTCCTTATTTACTACAATTACATTGCAGCCAGGATTGAAAGCCTCTTGTCTATTTTATTACTTTTTTGTTACATCTAAGTTTTCTCCGTATATACAATTGATATTATCGGTTTAACCTCAAATACTGTAATTTATTATAGGATTAAAATACATTCAACATTATATTCTGTTTTTATTCTTAAGAATAAAAATTGAACAATAAAATAAACTATAAATTGCGGCTTATTCTTAAAAAGCATTATGTATCCTAATTTATATTACGCAGTTCAAGATTGGTTTGGAGTTGAAATAAATGCATTTAAAATATTTTACACCTTCGGGATATTTGTTGCCATGGCTTTTTTAGTTGGTGCACTTTTTATTTCAAAAGAATTAAAAAGAAAAGAAAAATTAGGATTACTCTTTCCAAGAGAAGAAACCATCACTGTAGGTAAGCCCATTAGCATAATTGATATTTTAATAAATGGATTGATCGGTTTCATTTTCGGATATAAATTGTTCGGAGCTTTTTTAGCAAGCAGAGACAATGGTATCGATTTGCAGGAATATATTTTTTCTTCGCAGGGAAACATTATTGGTGGACTTGTTTTGGCAGCACTCTTAATATTTTTAAAATACCGTGAAAAGAATAAACAAAAACTTGCAAAGCCTGAAGAAAGAATAATTAGAATTTGGCCGCACGATAGAGTAGGTGATATAATTGTACTTGCTCTTATATTCGGAATTTTGGGCGCAAAGCTTTTTGATAATTTAGAAAACTGGGATCGATTTATAAAGAATCCAATCGCAAATCTTTTTTCACCGAGCGGGCTTACATTTTATGGCGGACTCATCTGTGCAGCGATAGCCATAGCATTGTATGTTGTAAAAAAAGGGATTAACGTTTGGCACATGGCTGATGCAATTGCACCTGCTCTTTTGATAGCATATGCTGTGGGAAGAATGGGGTGCCAGATTTCCGGTGATGGAGATTGGGGCATCTATAACAGTGCTTATATCAGTGATCTTCCGGGGCATGTTGTAGAAGCCAGCCCTGGTGAATTTGAAAAAAAATTAAATGAAAATGCATCCTACTTTATTGAAGGAAGAGTTCGTGATCGGGATTCAACAATAAGCACAGTTTCTGATAGAAAAGCAACAACGATTGAAAACGTTCCGCACAAAAGTTTTAAAGGCCCCTCTTTTTTACCAAAATGGTTATTTGCCTACACTTACCCACATAATGTAAATGAAGATGGCATTCTATTGCCAGATTGCGAAGGAAAATACTGTCGTGCTCTACCTCAGCCTGTCTTCCCAACTTCTTTGTATGAGATAGTAATGTGCAGTAACTTGTTTTTGATCTTATGGGGTATTCGAAAAAACATAAATGCACCGGGTATAATGTCCGGCATTTACCTGATTTTTGTAGGGGTTGAAAGATTCCTGATTGAGTTGATAAGGGTAAATTCAACCTATACAATTTTTGGATTGCACCCCACGCAAGCCGAAATAATTTCACTGGCACTAATTTTAACTGGTGTCATAATTCTCCTTTTTAAAAGAAAACGCAATTAAAACTTTCGGTAGCCTGTAACTTTTTCTTAACCCTTGCCGTTTATCCTTTAACTATTTCCTATATGATATATCGATTTTAGCCTTTTATGTATAAATATGTACTATGCTAAACAAAGTACCTATGTTTGTGTTGTAATATTTAAAACATAGTATTAAAAAAAATAAAATGACTACAAAAATTAAACTACTCACCGTTGTATTCCTCCTGGCATGTAAAGCTTGTTTTGCACAGAACAACGGTAAAATATCAGGATCGATTATAGATGGAGGTGATCAAAAAATAATTGATGCTGCTACTGTATCTCTTCTTAAAACAAAAGATTCAAGCCTTGTAAAAGTTTCTCTAACTGATAAGCAAGGAAATTTTGCTTTCGAAAATGTGAAAACTGGTAATTACCTGATCATGGCTTCTTCCATTGGTCACCTTAAAGTTTATAGTTCAGGAGTAATTATTTCTGAAAGTTCAAATGCTTCTGTTGGAACATTGAAGCTTTTGGCACAAACAACAACACTACAAACGGTAGCAGTTGAATCAAAAAAACCATTTATTGAAAGAAAGCTTGACAGGACAATTGTAAATGTTGACGCTTCTATTACAAATACAGGAAGCACTGCATTGGAAGTATTGGAAAAATCTCCGGGCATCTCTGTGGATAAGGATGGCAACATTAGCCTTAAAGGAAAACAGGGAGTGATCATTTATCTTGATGGACGTCCCAGCTATTTAAGCGGAGCAGACCTTGCAAATATGTTACGCAATATGACGGCCAGCCAGTTAGATCAAATTGAAATAATGACTAATCCTCCTGCAAAATATGACGCAGCAGGTAATGCCGGAGTAATTAACATTAAAACCAAAAAGAATAAATTGTTTGGCTACAATGGCAGCCTAACGAGCGGTTATACAAGAGGTAAACATTCACGTTTTAATGAAGCCGTTAGCTACAATTACCGCAATAATAAAATAAACCTGTTTTCTAATTTCAATTACAATAAAGGGCATAGGAGTGAAGAACTATTTATCGTAAGGAACTTTCGTGAAACTTTAACAAAAAATATTAAATCCATTTTTGATCAAAAATCAACTATGGAAAACATTAGAGATTTTTACAGTGCAAAAATTGGTGCTGATTATTCGATCTCTAAAAAAACAACAATTGGTGTTGTACTAAACGGGTATTACAATCCGGCTACATGGAACAGTTCTACCAATACATTAATTTATGATCCCAGTAATGTATTAACTAAACAAACTACAGCCTATACGGAAAATAATGAAAAGTGGAAAAATTTTAGCAGCAATGTAAATTACCGGACCGTCTTAGATTCAACAGGGCAGGAGCTTACAGCGGATTTAGATTATATCCAATATAAGTCATCAAACACACAACCTCTTACAAGTTCTTATTATGATAACAGGGGAAACCTTACCCGTCCTTCGGATATTCTAATGGGAACATTGCCAAGTAATATAAAAATATACAGTGGCAAAATGGATTATACATTGCCTTTAAAAAAGGGTGCAAAGTTTGAAGCAGGTATTAAATCAAGCTATGTAAAAACTGATAATAATGCCATGTATGATAGTGTAAAAGTTGGTTACAATACATTGGACAGTGCTCGCAGTAATCATTTTATTTATGATGAAAATATAAATGCCGCATATCTAAATTACAGCAGGCCTTTAGGAAAAAAATGGAGTGCACAATTTGGATTAAGAGTTGAAAACACAACAGCAAATGGAAATTCAAAAGGATATACATTCAACACTACGCAAAATAAATTTTTATATACTGAAACAAAATTCAAGAGATCTTATTCTCAATTATTTCCCACTGTTTACCTGCAGTATTCTGCCAGCGAAAAAAACCAGTTTGTACTAAATTATGGCAGAAGAATTGAAAGACCCGACTACCAGGATATAAACCCATTTGTTCATTTTCTTGACAGGTACACTTTTGAGCAAGGCAATCCCAACCTCAGCCCCCAGTTTGCTCACAACATTGAATTGAGTCACACCTATCATGGTTTCTTAACAACAACATTAAATTACACCAACACAACTGACATAATACAACAGGTACTTGAGCAAAATGAAATAAACAATGAAACCTTTATTAAAAAAGCAAACATTGCAAGTAGTAAACAAGTGGGTTTAGCCATCAGCGCCAACAAGTCTATCACCAAATGGTGGAGCAGTAGTGTTTATGGAAATGTTTATAATAACCATTTTAAAGGTGTTGTTAATAATGAAGCCATCTCAATAGGCATCACAAGTTTTATGGTGCAGGCGCAGCAACAGTTTAAATTTAATAAAGGTTGGGCTGCAGAGTTGAGTGGTTTTTACCGCAGCAAAGGATTGGAAGGTGTTATATATATTCAGCCTATAGTTCAGGTAGATGCTGGGGTTAGCAAGCAGATATTAAAAAATAAAGGAAGCATTCGATTAAACGTACGCGATATTTTTGCCGGCGGGGTTTTTAAAGGTTACAGCAAATACGGAACTGTAGATGCACATTTTACAGATGTAAATGACAGCCGTGCCGGTAGCCTAACTTTTACCTATCGTTTTAATAAAGGCAAGCTAAAAGCTGGCAGCACAAAGAAAAATGGTGGTGCAAGCGATGAGCAGAACAGGGTTAAAAGCGCAAACTAATTCTTGAATAAAAGAATGAAATAAATCTTTTCTCATGTGTGCAAAAACGTAGTTCAGTAATGAGCTGCGTTTTTTATATTTGTAAAAAAAATCTATGCCTTCATTTGATCTTGTAAGTAAAGTTGATCTGCAAACTTTAGATAATGCAGTTAATGTTGTTGAAAAGGAAATTAAGAACAGGTTTGATTTTAAGGGATCACATGTGGTGATCGATCTCAACAAAAAAGAATTTAAACTCAACCTTGAGGCAGAAAGTGAAATGAAGTTGCAACAGGTAATTGATGTACTCATAAGCCGTAGCATGAAGCAAGGTCTTGCAGCAGAAATATATGACTTGAGCAAAGAACCTTTTCAGAGCGGTAAGGTTACGAAAAAGGAAATTCCGGTAAGAAACGGGATAAAGCAGGAAGATGCTAAAAAGATCGTTAAACTAATAAAGGACTCCGGCTTAAAAGTTCAGGCTGCGATCATGGATGATATAATAAGAATCACCAGTAAAAAGATAGATGACCTGCAGGAAGTGATACAGGCTTCCAAAGGCTGGGACCTTGGATTAGCCTTACAGTATATTAATATGAAAAATTGATCTTGATTCAGTTTGCCGCTAAGCTTAAATTACTTACATTTGCACCTCTAAAAAAGCATGGCAAATTCCATGCACTAAAATTTTAAAAAATGAAAAAAGATTTGCATCCCGGAAATTACAGAATGGTAATTTTTAAAGATATGAGTAACGGAACTACGTTTTTAAGCCGTTCTACAGCCGCATCAAAAGAAATGATAAAGCATGATGATGGCAATGAGTATCCTGTAATCAAATTAGAGATATCAAATACATCTCATCCTTTTTATACAGGTAAAAATGTATTGGTTGATACTGCAGGGCGTATCGATAAATTTAAAAAGCGTTACGAAAAAAGAGATAAGTAATCTCAATAATTTTTTAAGATATATGTCCCCCGTTTCGGGGGATTTTCTTTTAGCGCATATAATTCAAATTTGCTTTGTAGTTTTAAACGATGAAAATAATTTTGGACGATATCATTAGCAAAGAAGATCTGTATCCTTTTACGCTAACACGTTCTACGGCTGATATCAGGATAGGGATACTTACTATCAGGCAAAAATGGGAAAAGCTTACAGGTAAAAAAGTGTATACTCTTTCTGAAAGTAAAGAAGATGATAATGAAAATACCAAATTAGTTCCCGCTAATATAATCCCTTCACGTAAATGGTTTAAGGCATGGAAACACAAACAATTTGTTGATATTTTAAAAATTGAGACATTAAAGATTGAATATCCATTTCATATCTTTCAAAATAATGACCAGGCAATAAGGGATGATTTTGATCTGGTGACTAAAAAAAGAAGATCACAAAAAATATCATCATCCAATACCGTATTTGGAAAAGATTTTTTTATAGAAGAAGGTGCAAAAGTTAATCACAGCATTTTGAATGCATCCTCGGGTCCAATTTATATTGGCAAAAATGCAGAAGTGATGGAAGGCTGTATGATCAGAGGGCCTTTTGCAATGTGCGAAGGAAGTGTTTTAAAAATGGGATCAAAAGTTTATGGCGCCACAACATTAGGTCCTTATTGTATTGGCGCAGGTGAAATAAAAAATTCAATTTTATTTGGATACAGCAATAAATCTCATGATGGATATTTGGGAGATTCAGTAATAGGAGAATGGTGTAATCTTGGTGCAGGCACTACGAATTCAAATATAAAAAACACAGCAGGAGGAATTAAAATATGCATCAATCATAAAAAGGAAAAGATTTCAGCAGGAATTAAATGCGGACTTTTAATGGGTGATTATAGCCGTTCTGCGATCAATACATCCTTTAATACAGGAAGTGTTGTAGGTGCAGCCTGCAATGTATTTAGTGATGAGTTTCCGCAGACATTTATTGAAAGTTTTTCATGGGGAAATGAAAATTATGAATTGGAGAAAGCGCTGGAACATATAGATAACTGGAAAAAATTAAAAGGGCATACTCTTTCAGAAAAAGAAATAGAAATATTATCAGATATTCATCAAAAAAAATAAAATGAGAAAACAAATTGCGGCAGCCAACTGGAAAATGAATTTGACCCTGGAACAGGGATTAAAATTAGTAAATGAACTTTTATCAGAAAATATAGAACTACAGGACCACCAGGAAGCAGTTTTTGGAATTCCTTTTCCATACCTCATCTCTGTAAAAGAAATCCTTCAACAGGCTAAAGATGACAAAAAAAATTATTTTATTGCTGCACAGAATTGTTATTTTCAAAAATCCGGTGCATACACTGGCGAGGTAAGTGCAGAAATGCTGAATTCTGTTGGAACAGATTACGTAATTATAGGGCACAGCGAGCGTAGAGAATATTTTAATGAAACCCACCAAATGCTTGTAGAGAAAGTCAATCTTTGTTTGGAGAATGATCTTAAACCCATTTTTTGTTGTGGCGAGCCTTTGTCTATTAGAGAAGTAAATGAACAAAATGATTATGTAGAAAATCAATTGAAAGAAAGTTTATTTCATCTTTCAGCGGGGCAATTAACAGGTTTTGTAATTGCTTACGAACCCATATGGGCAATAGGTACAGGCAAAACAGCCTCTTCGGCACAGGCGCAGGAAATGCATGCACACATTAGAAATGTAATGGCTGCAAAATATAATAATGAAGTTGCCGAAAGCATCTCAATTTTATATGGAGGAAGCGTAAAAGCAAATAATGCTAAAGAAATTTTTGGCGAAAAAGATGTTGATGGAGGATTGGTAGGGGGAGCATCACTTAATGCTGCAGAATTTACTACAATCATTAAAAGTTTAAAATAGATCAGCTGATAATTTCTTCTTTTTTAAAAGCATAACTAATATCTGCAGGATCAAAAATATTCAATTTATCCAGGTATAAAATTGTTTTATTCTTATCTTCCGAACTTTTATACATAGGTTTAAACTTCGCTCCAAAAACTATTTCTTTAAAAGTAAAGGAAGTTCTTGCTACCACAATATTCGAGAACATATCATCAAACGCTTTAATAAAAATAATGACTTCTCCTTTTGTATTAGCGAAATCTTCCTTCGTAAAATTATAAAGCGGGCTTGAGTCTGTTATAGGATGAACGATCGTCCAACTTAATGTAAGAGCACTAACTGTACTAAACTCTAATGTTAAAGGGAAAAATTTATTTACCATCTTTCCATTTTCCTCTACTGACATGGCAAGATTAACTTTTGCCTCAGCATCCAATAAGGTAGTATTCTTATATGGTGCTATCCTGAACATAAGAGCGGTGATGCCCTGGTAAGGCGCTATTAAAGCATTCTCGCTAAACTTTAAATAAGCAGTTGGTTTTGCAAATCTTCCAAATAATAAACCTGTGGCTAATGCAAAACTTAATGGACCTAAAAATCCCTCGAATGCAGCAACAGATGTTATCAAATAACCTGCAGGACTAATTCTTCCATAACCCACGGTACTAAAGGTTTGGCAACTAAAGAAAAATGCTTCCAAAAAATTTTCGGAAGGAGATTTTGGAACAGCACCTGCCAAATGTTGTATGCCTATAATGTAATAAATAATTGCAAAACACAGGTTAACTATAATAAAAAAAAGAAAAATAATAGAAAAGAATTTCCACCTTGGCATCGCCAGAAGAGAATGATACCAACTTATTTTTTCTAAAATACCTATACCTTTTTTTTCGATGTTTGCTTTCCCATCTTTATTTAAAAATCTTCCCCCGTAATCTGAAGTATTTACACCAAAGCCTGTATTAATTTCTGCTTTAGCTTTTGAATTAAGTTTTCTCAACAATGCCATAATGTAAATTTCTTTTAAGAAAATATAAAACTTCAAAAATTATAGAAGTAATCATTACCAGTAATCCTGCGCCAAGGTTTACATATCTTCCTGTTTGACGTAAAGAAAAATATACCACTGCAAATATCACCAACAATATTGAAAAATTGAGCACAAGAAATTTTACAGGTACCAAATCAAATATAGTTTTACTGATCACCCTGGCAGACTGAAATAAATAATAAAACGCCTGGCAGTAAGTAGAAATAACAATTGATAATGCAATCCCTCTCGTTCCCATTAAGGGATACAGTATTAGCATTAACAAAATCGCAATGCATAAATCCATAATGGAGCCAAACATTATTTTATCGCCACGGGAATAACATTGCAGTATAACGCTGTAGGTGTTTATCCGCACAGGAAGTATAAAAATGCTTATGATAAAAATGGGAATAGATGCATTGTATTTGTCTTTAAATACCAACGAAAAAAGTTCTGCATTATAAAACAGCAGGAAAAAGAAAAGAGGAAAAACGATTCCGGACAAAAGAAAAAAACTATTGTTAAACAACGACACAATATTCTCAGTAAAAGAAATATTTTTAGATATCTCTATTAGCATAATACTTCCAACAACACCTACCATAACACCAAACAAAGGTATTTCGAATGAACCGTTAAAAAATAAAGCAAAATCACCCGGGCTAAGCAGATACAGCAAAAATATCTTATCAATCCATCTTGCAACAACACCTATAATGTCATTAACTCCAAGGTAGGCCCAATGCCTAAAAAAGAATTTATCATATGTTATTGTAACCTGATGATCTTTTTCTTGCTTAATAAAAAAAATAATAATGCACTTTATAAAAGTTATTACTATGATCCCACTTATAAGATTGTTTAAACTATAAGTATTCAGTAAAACAAAATAATGCCATGCAAAAAAAAATAAAGAATAAAATAAATTAATTACTAAAGAAATTTTTTCGTTATGGTTTTTAATTAAAAGTGTTTCTGCAACAGTGGTGATGTTTTGAATAATGATAAAGACTATCAGCAGCCATTTGGTGGAAGCAATAAAGTTTTTAGCATAGAAAAAAAATAAAGTTAGCGTAACAATTGATAAGGTTGCATAAAAACCTGCAACAATTTTTTTATTACTCCTGACAAAATCAAAAAGCCCTGAAAGGCTTGATGAGAGAAGGATAGAGGTAATACTAAAACTAATTAATACGTTTACAATATTTGTATATATCCAAACTGATTGAAACTTACCATACTCTTCATAACTAAGCCTGCGGGAATAAATTATTGTAATTAAAAACAGAACTAAAACAGGTAGGGCTCTTCCAAAAAAGAGATAGGATGATTTTTGCGCTATGAGGGTTTTATAATTTGGATATACTGATTTCGTCACAGCGGCTTTTATCTAAATGTTTAATTAGTGTTGCTGGGTTTCCGGCGATAACACAATATCCTTCCCCAAAGCTTTTGGTAACAACTGATCCTGCTCCTACAATTGTAAAATCTCCTAATTGAACTGACGGTAAAATTATTGCATTCATTCCTATCCAACAGAATTTTCCAATTTCAATAGGAGGCACAGTAATGTGCAAATCGTTATTATAAGGATCATGGTTGGAAGAAATAATACCAACGTTAGGTCCTATGTTGGTATAATCTCCAATCCTGATACCATTAGATGCTTCGATATAATTGCCGGGCGAATCTCCCGGAAAAACATTTTTACCACGAATGATCTTTTCAGGATTATGCACCGTACTGGAGTGATGTATAGCCCATTTTACTTTTCTATTCTGGCGCAAAATATTTTTGAAAAAAAAATTGCTCAAATAAAAATGTAAGCCTACATCTTTTCTTAATTTAAAAACTTTTTGTATCAAACGTTTAGGCATGTCTGAAACTTTTTAATAATAACGGAAACCTTTTTGTAATTGTATCAACATCATTTTTTGTAAAGAATACAAATATTAATACAAGCCATTCAATAAAAAATACATCAGCAAAAAAATAAGTTGAAAGATGAATGATAACCGGAAGCCAAATTAAATATCTGTCATACTTCTTTGTAAAAAAACCTATAACCATAAGCCCTTCCAGCAGTATAACTAAAGTATTGCCTGCATTTAGTAATTGCGAATGTGTGATAAAGAACTTATAGATGGATGTCATCATCGAATCCGGGTTATGATAAATGTATTCAACAAGATTATATTTTGTAGTTATAATTCCCTGGTCCCAGTCCCAAAATGCATTACCTAAAATAACTTTCCAGATAAACGACATGGCATAAATGTAACAAATATAATAGCGCATCCCTTCCCACAAAAGTTTCCAGCTTTCGTTCTTCTTAGCCCAAAACGGAATCGTGATCAACATCATAATGGCTAACGGATGCGAATGATGAACAATAAAAGTGTTGTACGTGATCGCATAAATTAAAAACAGGAAACCAAATGGTACAACGAAAATTTGTTTGAACGGGAACAGGATACTTAAAAAACAAAACAAAAAAAGACAGCTATCAAAAAGAACAGCACCTGTCTGATTGTAGATAATTAAATCAGTGAACCCTGAAAATTTATATGCCCAATAACTAAAATCAAAATTTAGAATAAAAAGTGATGGCTGTAATAAATGCGAAGGAGTAATATATAATAAAAATCTAAAGAGCAGGAAAATAAACATGAAACCAAATACCAGCCTGCTGATAACAATTCTCTCTTTTTCCAACCGCGTTATCATAACAGTTTATAAATTAATGAAGACGAGATCTCGTTTACTCCGCCGTTGATAAACTCAACCTTTTTTTCATACACATTAATACTCCAAACATTTTGTTGAATATATTGTTCAAGATATTTTTTATACCATGCTGGAAACGCATTTATCTCTGTTGTATCATTGTACAGGTTTATACTACCAAATAATTCCTTCAATCGCACATGCCTTTTGCTCCAATTATTTGCAAAATAATTTTTATAGGGATCAATATTATTATTCCTTTTGATGGCTATAAAATAATCAAGTGTGTTTGTAAAAAATAATTTTTTCGGTTCCTGCCATGTGTGTGGGAATTTGAGTAACTCGTTTTGATTATACCTTACTTCCAAAAAAGAATACGTTGATAGGAATGGCATCGCCTTTGAATATAGATCCCATTTAAAAATGGGAGTTTGTTCCGATCTAAAGATAAAGTTTGCTGAAAAGCTAAGAAAAATAAAAAGCAATGCAATTATGAATAAAGATTTCTGGGCATAAAATAATCTTATAAGGTACAGGTTTTCAATTTTCATAAACTGTTTACAACACTCATTTAAACGTAAATTTATGATGTTATGCTTAATACATTGTATTACCTTTGCATCCATTTTAAAAACGTTCCCTGTTTAAATGAAAAACATCAGAAATTTTTGCATCATTGCTCATATTGATCATGGGAAAAGCACGTTAGCAGACCGCCTTCTGGAATTTACCCATACCATTAGTGATAGGGATATGCAGGCGCAGGTGTTGGATGATATGGATCTGGAAAGAGAGAAAGGTATTACCATTAAAAGTCATGCAATCCAGATAAATTATTCCCCGATAATTATCGGGGGGAAAGGAGAGGATTACGTATTGAATTTAATTGATACTCCTGGGCACGTAGATTTTAGTTATGAAGTAAGCCGTGCATTGGCAGCGTGTGAAGGTGCTCTGCTTTTGGTAGATGCAACACAGGGAATACAGGCTCAAACAATTTCCAATTTATATCTTGCTCTTGATAATGATCTCGAAATAATTCCGGTTATCAATAAGATTGACATGGATGGCGCTATGATCCCTGAAGTTACCGATCAGATCATAGAATTAATTGGATGTAAACCCGAAGATATTTTATTGGCAAGCGGGAAAAGTGGAATTGGTATTGAAGAAATCTTAGCTGCTGTAATTGAACGCATACCTGCACCGGAAGGTGATATAAATGCACCTTTACAAGCATTGATATTTGACAGTGTTTACAATTCTTTCCGCGGTATAATTGTTTATTACAGGGTTTTTAATGGTACGCTTACAAAAGGCGATAAGATCAAA
>JBKJSX010000212.1:0-15488 GCA_046594375.1 Chitinophagaceae bacterium | reverse complement strand
GCTATAAATGATTTTATCTTCCTCTATATACCATTCACTTTTAAAAATTTGACAAATAAAATTTTTAACCTGTGTATTTCTTTTTGAAAAAGTAGTAAAATCTTCATACCCGATGATTTGCTGTCCAGCCTGATTTAATTTACTTAAATCAAGTTTATATGGATAGTAGAATGCTGTGTCCTGTAGAAAAGGATTTTTCTCTTGATAAATAAAATATTTATACTCTCTGCTTACTGCATCAAATCTGCAATGAGCACTATCATTAACAGAAAATATTTTTTTAATAACAATATCCTTTGGAATTATTGAGTTAAGATTGTATTGAAAATCATTTTGAAAATTTAATTTCTCATCAACATCAAAATGAAAAAAATTCTGGAATGCATGTACACCTGCATCAGTACGGGATGATCCTGTTAATTCAAATTTTTTTTTGAAAAAAATCTTAAAAGCTTCTTCAACTTCGAATTGGATTGAATTTGCGTTTTGCTGTATCTGGAAGCCTGAGTAATTTGTTCCTTTGTAGGAAACTTCTATAAAATATCGAGGCATGCTAATGACTATTTATGGATCATTGCCCTGAAACGTGTAATATAATAGTTATCTGTTAATTGCTTTTCCAATGTAAAATACTGATCTGAATCGGAGACAAAAGCATAGGATGCATCAAAGAATATATACTTACCTTCATCTTTTAAAAATAATACACTAAGATTTTTTATTTGCTCTGTTGTAAAGCATTTGGTTTTAAAATATTTTTTGGCAACCCTGATCATATCTTCATCATTATTTTCGGCAACTATTTTTTTCCTCAGCTTTAAAAAATCTTCTTCAGTTGCAAAGTTTTTGCAATCAGAATTTATCATTACTGATTTAATAAATACAGGTTCTTTTTGTCCTTGTTTTTCTTTTTCTTGTAATTGCTCAGGTATTTTAGATTCAATTTTATTTTTATCACCATCAGCTTTTGTTCTTTCTTGTTGCACTGTAGGTTGTATTGAAAAATCAGATTCTTTTTGAGTCTGATTAACTATTTCCTTTGGTTGCCCAGATACTTTAGATTCAGTTTTATTTTTAGCACCTTCATTTTTTGTTGTTTTTATTTGCGCTGTAGGTTGTGCTAAAGAAACAGTTTCTGTTTGTTTTTCTTCATCCTGCTTCTTTTTATCAGAAGGTATAAAAATCCTGATAGTATCTTTTGTATAACCATTATCATCAACATACATCATCTCCAATCCTTCTTTATTCGTCTTCTTTAATTTTCGTTTTATAACAGACTTTAAAAGTGCCACATCATTATTTGGTTTTGCAATTAGAACGCTGTCCTTAGATTCATTCTTTGGGGATGGCAAAGTTTGTACTACTTGTACATTATCCGGTTTGTTTATAATAATCTCATGGGTACCGGCTGTTGTATTGGCTGAGTCTTTTTTTGTTTGTTCATTAGATTTTTCAGGAACTGTTTCTTTAGCAATATCTTTTTTCGCTACATCAATTGTCAATATGCTATCATTCCTGGCAATTACAGCATCCTTATTTAAAACAACAGAGGTTGAATCTTTTGGGCTTATTTTATAAGGCTTTTCCGGAAGTGTTACGATAACTATATCTCTTTTATTCGAATCACTCATCGCAGTCACTGCATTGTTTGTGGTTATAGCGTTAACTGAATCCTTTGTTACCTGTTCATTAATTTTTTCAGGAATTATTTCCTTAGATAAATCTTTTCGCAAAATAGAAGAGTCGTGAACTGCATTGGCAAGCATGGTTGAAAAAGGATCGGTTTCCTTTTCATAATTTATTACCGGCTTATTAATAATATCGCCTGGCCGTAGAACATTGAGCGTTTGAAGATTTAAAAGCTGCCACTGTTTTTCTCCTGCATTTTTAATTATAAAACCAACATCTTTATTCTTTATTGAGCAATTAAATTCCTGTTCTAAACTGCTTTCCGGAAATCCAATTACCAGGCTATACGATCCGTCATCCAACTTTGGGATGATTAAATATCCCAGGGGATTAGAATTTAAAATTTTATTGTCAAGCTTTACAAAAAAGGATTGCCTGTTTTCTGTTTGCAAATAAATAAAACGGTTCTGCTGCGCATTTGCGAGGAAACAAGTAACAGAAAAAATAAGGCTTGTTAAAATATTCTTCATACGTCCTAAAACAGTACACAAATCTAATTTAATATCCATTACTATCTACCGCTCTACTAATTATTGATTTTGTTTAACATTCATGCGGTTATTTTTACATCTCTAAAAAAAATACATGAAATTATTTTTGTTACTTCTTGGATATACCATCTCACCCATTTTAATGAAAGCGCAAACTGAGGATCAGTCATGGAAAAATAAATACCGCAGCGCAGCAACCATAATTAATCAATTGTCGCATACTAAACTGGATGTAAAATTTGATTATGAAAAGCAATGGCTTTACGGAAAAGAATGGGTCACAATTCATCCGTATTTATATTCAACCGATTCTTTATCGCTTGATGCAAAAGGAATGGACATAAAAGAAATCAGTGTGATAAAAGGGAATTCCAAATCTCCCCTGCGGTATAAATATGATGGCTTGATAGTTAATATTACTCTTGATAAATTGTATAAAGTGGGAGAGAATTATACTATTTATATTGATTACACATCAAAGCCGAATGAACTAAAAACAAAAGGTAGTGCAGCAATAACCAATGCAAAGGGATTATATTTTATCAATCCAAAAGGAGAAGTAAAAAATAAGCCCACACAAATCTGGACACAGGGAGAAACCGAATCTAACAGTGCATGGTTCCCCACTATTGATAAACCAAATCAAAAAACAACGGAAGAAATTTACATGACTGTTCCTTCCAAATATGTAACACTCAGCAACGGGTTATTGATAAGCCAAAAGAAAAATACAGATGGCACAAGAACTGATTACTGGAAGATGGATCTTCCTCATTCACCATATTTATTTTTTATGGGTGTTGGAGATTATGCAATAATTAAAGACAGCTATAAAGGAAAAGAAGTGAGCTACTATGTAGAAAAAGAATATGCAGATGTTGCACGCAAAATATTTGGCGAAACACCTGCTATGATGAGGTTTTACGAAAAAATCACCGGCATCCCGTTTCCATGGCCTAAGTATGCACAAATTACCGGCAGAGATTATGTAAGTGGTGCAATGGAAAATACCAGTGCAACATTACATAGTGATGCTGTTCAGCAAAATGCACGACAATTAACTGACGGAAATAAATATGAAGAATATGTAAGCCACGAATTGTTTCATCAATGGTTTGGAGATCTTGTAACGGTAGAAAACTGGAGCAACATCACCCTTAGTGAATCATTTGCCAATTACAGCGAAGTTTTATGGAATGAATTTAGACATGGCAAAGATGCAGGAGATGAACACATTGAAGAAGACAGAAAGACTTATTTAAACAACCCCGACAATGCAAAAAAAGATCTTGTTCGTTATTATTATGCGGATAAAGAAGACGTGTTTGATAATGTTAGTTATGAAAAAGGTGGCGCTATTTTATGCATGCTTAGAAATTATGTTGGAGACAGCGCATTCTTTAGATCATTAAATAAATATCTCACCAATTATAAATTTAAAACGGCAGAAGCTCACCAGTTAGAAAAAGCATTTGAAGAGGTAACAGGAAAAGATCTGAAATGGTTTTGGGATCAATGGTATTTTGGCAGCGGACATCCTCAACTTAAAATTAATTACAGCTATGCACTTGGCAAGGCCTATATAGTAACCGAGCAAACACAAAACACTGGAAAATTATTTAGATTACCGATTGCGATAGATGTTTATAATGGTGCCGAACGAAAACGCTACAACGTTTGGATACAAAACAAAACAGACACTTTTACTTTTAATGCAGACACTAAACCTACAAACATAAATGTAGATGCTGATAAGATATTACTGGCTGATAAAACAGATACAAAAACAAAAGAGAACTGGATTGAACAATTTAAATATTCAAAAAATTATTTGGATAGAAAAGAAGCTCTTGATGCTTTTTCAAGAAATAAAATGCAGCAAATTATAGAAGGACTGGATGATAAATTTGACGGAATAAGATTATACACTTTGAATTTATTAAATGAAAAAAAGGAATTGATAACAAATGAAGCCATCACAAAATTTGAAGCACTTGCAAATACTGATCCTTCAAAAAAAGTAAGAGCTAAAGCAATTGAACTGCTGGCATTTTTAAAAGATAGAAAATACCTGCCACTTTTTACAGCAGCTCTTGATGATTCGTCTTATTCCGTTTCCGGGGCTGCATTAGAAGGTGTAATAATGTTAGATCGTTCAAATGCTTATACCCTTGCAAAAAAATACAGCAATGATGCCAGGGGAAAATTAGGAACACTTGTTACGCAAATTCTTTTGGCTAATGGCGTTGAAGAAGATTATGATGTAATTGTAAACCACTACATGAATGAGCCCAGCGGAGATGAAAAAATTTTAATGAGCACACTGTTTGCAAATTATCTTACAAAAGTTTCTGATGACGGTAAAGTAAGATCGGCGGTTGATATGATTTTTACTTATCGTAATACAATACCTGCAGAATACAAAAGCTTTATTGATCCTGTTTTTAAAACCGCATTCACTAAACTTAGCAAAGCAAAAAGGGAAGATGGCAATAAAGAACTGGCAGATTACATAAGTGGATTAGTGAAATAGAAGACAAAGATGTATTAGATTGAATAAAAAAATGCAGATTATAAGTCTGCATTTTTTTTATTTATTTAAAAGATTGTATTACTAATTACCATCCTCCGCTTGCACCGCCGCCGCCGCCGGATCCTCCGCCAAAACCACCGAAGCCGCCACCACCTCCGCCGCCAAATCCTCCTCCACCCCAGCCTCCACTACTTCTTCCGCCGCCACCTAACATATTACCAAGCAGGAACCAGCCTAAACCACCAACTCCGCTTGATCCCCGGCGACTCATATAATTGCCACCGCCGCCGCCGCCAATTTTTGAAATAATTAAAACAATAATTACAATGATAAAAAATATCGCCTTGAATGGAATGCCGCCTTTTGCAGAACTTCGTTTTACATCCGACTTATATTCTCCCCGTGCTGCAAGAATGATTGCATCTATTGATTGATCGAAACCGCGATAATAATCGTTCGCCTTAAAGTTGGGAATCATCACTTCATCAATGATGTGCTTGGAAGTAATATCCGGCAGCACACCCTCCATTCCATATCCGGTTTCAATTCTTGCTTTGCGTTCTTCTTTTGAAACAAGAATAACAACACCATTGTTCTTGTCTTTTGTACCTATACCCCATTCACGCAAATACTTTAATGCCGTTTCAGCAATATCATATCCCTGCAGATCAGTAACTGTAATTATCACGATAGCCGATGAAGTACTGTCGTTATAATTTCTTAGTTTATTTTCTAACGCTTCTTTTTGGAAAGGTTCAAGAAAATTTCCGAAATCATTTACAGCAACCGGGGGATTAGGTCTTGGCTGAATAGTTTGCGCATAAGCAAACTGAATTGAAAAAAGAATGATTATTAAGAAGAATTTCTTCATTGATTCAATTGCTATTTCCCAAAAATTATTTCATCAGGAAGTTCATTTTTATCTGTGTCGCTATTGTAAGGAAAATTTTCAACCAGTGCTTCTCCCATTTTTGTAATGCAGTTACTTATTCCTTCAGCATAATTTTCTTTATTAAATTCCATAAGGATCTTACTAACCTGCTCGTCCCAAAACTGTTGACCGACTTTTTCGTGAATTCCTTTATCAGCATATATAGCAAGCTGCCTGTCTTTTAAGGCAACATAGAGCAGCACTGCATTGCGGTCTTCAGTATTCTCCATTTTTAGTTCTTCGAAAATTTCCAATGCCCTGTCAAGCGGATCAATAAATTTGCACTTGCTTTCCACAAAAACCCTTATCTCACCGCTCGTGCTTCTTTCAGCGCTGCGTATGGATTCAACAATCTTTTCATTCTCTTCTTTGGAAAAAAAATCTTTCTTTTTAAACAGGGACATTATTAGCCTGATTTATTTTATGTCGAAATTAACATCAGGTGCCTTTTCACTTCCAGGATCTGATTTGTAAAAAGGTTTTTCGTGATAGCCGAAAACACCGGCAAAAAGATTATTAGGGAATGTTTTTACTTTTAAATTATATCCCTGCACCGCAGTATTGTAATCTTTACGTGCGACATTTATCCTGTTCTCTGTACCTTCTATCTGTGCCTGGAAATCCTGGAAAGCTTTTGTTGTTTTTAGATCAGGATAATTTTCTACTACAGCCAACAATTTGCTGAATGAACTTTGCAAACCTGCCTGTGCCTGTTGATAAGCTTCTAAAGATTTTGGATCGTTGATATTAACGTTTATAGAAGTTGCTTTTGCTCTTGCAGCAACAACATCTGTTAATACAGATTTTTCAAAATTTGCAGAAGCAGAAATTGTTTTGATAACGCTGTTATACAGATCTGTTCTTCTCTGATAATTTGTTTCTACATCTCCCCATTTTGATTTTACTTCCTGGTCAACGCCTATTAATCCATTGTAAGCACTGCACCCCCAAAAAAATAATATAACTACTAAACCGAGTATTACGTATAAACCTGATCTTGATTTCATTTTAATTTGTTTTGATTAAAGATAATAGTTTTATGCAAAAGGTATGCTTAACATTTTTACTGTCATTATTGCACCTCACCCTTCCAAATTTTTTTAGCCTCACCCTAAGAAGTTCTTTTACATTTTAATCGCAGCGATACCGGGTAATTCTTTTCCTTCAAAATATTCGAGCAATGCTCCGCCGCCTGTACTTACAAAACTTACTTTATCTGCAAGATGAAATTTATTTATTGCCGCAACACTGTCGCCACCTCCAACTAAAGAGAATGCGCCTTTAGCAGTTGCCTCTGCAATTGCATGCGCAATAGCTTTTGTTCCGTGTTGAAATTTTTCCATTTCAAAAACCCCCATCGGCCCATTCCATAAAATGGTTTTTGAATTGCTGATAACTTTGCAAAAACTTTCCACTGCCATCTGGCCAATATCCAATCCCATCCAGCCGTCAGGAATGTTATTGCTAATAGAACCCGACACTGCTGCAGTAGCATCAAATTTATCAGCGATGATAGAATCCATGGGAAGATGAATGCAAACATTTTTTGCTTTGGCTTTATCCAGCAACTCTCTTGCAGTATCAAGCCTGTCATCTTCGCAAAGTGAATTACCAATTTTACCACCTTCGGCTTTATAAAAAGTATATGCCATACCGCCACCGATAATAATATCAGTCGCCGTGTCTAAAAGATTTTCGATGATCAATATTTTATCAGAAACTTTTGCGCCCCCAATTATCGCAAGAAATGGTGTTTGATTACTATGCAAAACTTTTTCAGCGCTCTCCACTTCTTTCTCCATCAGCAACCCAAACATTTTTTTATCTGCAGTAAAATATTTTGCAATAATGGCGGTAGAAGCATGAGACCGATGCGCTGTTCCGAAAGCATCATTCACATACACATCACCAAGCTTGCTTAGTTTTTCTGCAAAACCTTCATCACCTTTTTCTTCTTCTTTGTAAAACCGGAGATTCTCCAACAACAAAACTTCGCCTGGTTGTAAATTTTTGGCTTTGATTATCGCATCTTCCCCAACACTATCAGTCGCAAAAAGAACCTTTACATCATTGCCTAACAATTCCTGTAGATGATCTGCTAAATGTTTTAAAGAATATTTCTCTTCCGGCCCACCTTTAGGTCTTCCAAAATGCGACATTAAAATTGCGCTGCCACCATCTTTTAATATTTTTTGAACAGAAGGCAATGATGCTATCATCCTGTTATCATCCGTAATCTCAAACTTATCATCAAGAGGAACATTGAAGTCTACGCGGATCAATGCTTTTTGATTATTGAAATTATATTCTGAAAATTTACTCATGGCATAAAAATTTTCTTTAAAAAATAAAAGGCTTTCAGAAATATTCTAAAAGCCTTTTTAATTTGATCATGTAAAAAAATTATTTATTGATCAACCCTGCAAAAAAATGAACAGTACGCACCAGTTGAGAAACATAACTCATTTCATTATCGTACCAGCTAACTGTTTTCACCATTTGTGTTTCTCCAACAGTTAATACTTTTGTTTGAGTGGCATCAAACAAAGAACCGAAATGACTGCCAATAACATCTGTGCTTACAATTTCATCTTCGTTATACCCAAAGCTTTCATTGCTGGCGGCTTTCATGGCTGCATTTATTTCTTCGATGGTTGTTTTTTTATTAAGGATCGTAGTAAGTTCAGTTAGTGAACCTGTAATAATTGGTACTCTCTGCGCAACTCCGTCAAGCTTTCCTTTTAATTCCGGCAAAACAACTCCGATTGCTTTTGCAGCGCCTGTGCTGTTAGGCACAATATTTTGCGCAGCAGCTCTTGCTCTTCTCAGGTCTCCTTTTGGATGAGGTGCATCCAATGTATTCTGATCATTCGTGTATGCATGTATTGTTGTCATGAAGCCTGCAGTAATTCCAAAAGAATCATTTAAAACTTTTGCCATTGGCGCAAGACAATTAGTTGTGCATGATGCGCAGGAAATAATTGTTTCGCTGCCATCAAGGATATTGTGGTTTACATTAAATACAACCGTCTTCATTTCGCCGGTGGCAGGCGCAGAAATCACAACACGTTTTGCACCGGCCGTAATGTGTGCCTGTGCTTTGTCTTTATCTGTAAAAAATCCTGTGCTCTCAATTACAACATCTACATCATGCTGCCCCCAGGGAATTTGAGCAGGATCTTTTTGTGCGTAAATTTTTATTTCATGCCCATCAACCACGATCGCATTTTCAGTAGCCGTTACCTGCTGATCAAATCTTCCCTGGGCACTATCGTACTTTAATAAATGCGCTAATACTTTCGGGCTGGTAAGATCGTTGATGGCAACTACATCAATTCCTTCCATATTATATATCTGGCGAAAAACCAATCGGCCTATTCTTCCAAAACCATTAATGGCAACTTTAACTGTGCTCATAACTAAATTAATTTAATTAAATTTTTGAAAGGCAAAATTACGGCAAGTGAGATAATATTTAAGGAGAATATTTTAATACAGACAGCCGACGAAGGAAATGTTGAATTATTTTTTATCGTTTCCGGAATCAGGTTCTTTCTTTTCATTTTCACTTGGAAGAAACATTGCATCACGGTCTCTCATCACTTCATCCATATTCCTGTCATTATCAACTATACCTTTCTCTTCCAGCATACGCATATCCTTTGCATCCCTTAAAAATTCAGAGGCAAAAATAAATTCGTTTAATTTCTTGTTCTTACTAAAAATAATTTCTTTGTTATTACCTACCCATTCTTTTTCCCCCTGGAACATGTATAAAATATTGTCCCCTATTTCCATCACGCTGTTCATATCATGCGTGTTAATAACAGTTGTCATATTATATTCTTCCGTTATCTCTTTAATAAGAAGATCAATAACCATTGATGTTTGTGGGTCCAGACCAGAGTTGGGCTCATCGCAAAAAAGGTATTTTGGATTTAAAACAATTGCCCTTGCGATGCCAACTCTTTTCTTCATACCCCCACTTACTTCTGCAGGATATTTTTTATTGGTATCTTTTAGATTTACTCTTTCTAAAACTTCATTAACCCTGTCAACTTTTTTCTTATGATCCCAGTTGGTAAACATATCGAGTGGAAATTTCACATTGCGTTCTACCGTCATACTATCAAATAAAGCAGAGCCCTGGAAGAGCATCCCGATCTGCTGGCGTAATTCTTTTCTTTCTTCTTCATGCATGGAAGTAAAACTTTTTCCATCGTACAAAATTTCACCTTTATCAACTTCAAATAAACCTACCATACATTTTTGCAAAACGGTTTTACCGCTGCCGCTGGTGCCTATAATCAAATTGGTTTTGCCGGTTTCCATTACCGCACTTACCCCTTTAAGAATTTGTTTCTCACCAAACCCCTTGAATACATCTTTTAATTCGATCATTATAATAGAATTGCTGCCAATATGTAATCGGCAAATAAAATTAAAATACAACTTGTAACAACTGCTGTTGTGCTTGCCCGTCCAATTTCTAAAGCACCGCCTTTTACATTAAATCCATAAAAAGCTGGCACACTGCTAATGATAAACGCAAACGTGTACGCTTTTGCAAGAGCAAACCATATATAAAAGGGGGTAAAACCCTGCAACAAACCTTTATCAAATGTATCCAGGGAAACAATGTCTGACATACCACTCGCAAATCTTCCTCCCCAAATTCCTAAAACCATCGCAAGAATAACCAACAAAGGAATTGTAATGAGAGCAGCCAATATTTTAGGAGCAACCAAATATGATTTTGTGTTTATACCCATTATTTCCAACGCATCAATTTGTTCACTTACTCTCATGTTACCTAATTCGCCGGCTATTTTACTGCCCATTACACCCGCCAGAACTATACATACTAATGTTGGTGCAAATTCAAGAATAACGGTATCTCTTACCACCTGCGAAATGGTTGTTTTGGGAACAAGAGGACTTGTTAACTGGTAAGCAGTTTGCACAGCACTAACGGCACCCATGAATATTGAAATAATGGAAACAATTCCTAATGCGCCGATACCGATCTCCACGCATTGATGCATTAGTTCTTTCCAATACATTTTAAAATTCTCTGGCTTGGTAAACATGCCCTTCATCAATAAAATATATTCACCAAATAATTTGAAAAATTTCATTCGTTATTTTTAAAATATTTTTAAGCCTCAACCTCGCGGTTTGCTTTTTTAAATTTTTTCCACCAGCGTGAACGTTGCACTATCTCTTCTGTTTTATAATTTCCTTTTATCTGTGCATCAATCACTGCAATTAAAACCATGTTGAAAATACTTCGAACTGTGCTTCCAAGCTGCAAAATATGAACAGGTTTACGCAATCCTAACAATATAGGGCCAATTGCATCAGCACCTCCAATTTCCTGCAATAAATTATACGCAACATTGCCCGCTGCAAGATTGGGGAATATCAACGTATTAACATCCTCGTTTACCAACTCACTAAAAGGATAATTATCTTTTATTATTTCTTTATTAAATGCAACGTTGGCCTGCACTTCCCCATCAACAATCAGCATGGGATCTTTTTGTTTAACAATATCCCTTGCAGTTGCCACCAGCTTTGCTTCAGGAGAGTCACTGCTGCCAAAATTTGAATAGCTTAACATCGCAATACATGGAGTAATTCCAAAATGTTTTACTTCTTTAGCAACCAGTAAAGTAATATCAGCTAATTCTTCTGCAGTAGGATTAAAGTTTACTGTTGTATCAGCCAAAAACAGCGGGCCTTTTTTTGTCATAATGATATACATGCCTGCCACTTTTTTTGCTCCCTCTTCCATACCAATTATATGTAATGCAGGCCGAATGGTATCAGGATAATTTTTTGTAAGGCCAGATATCATTGCATCAGCATCACCAGTTTCAACCATCATACATCCATAATAATTGCGGTCCCTCATTTTCTTTTTTGCCTCATAAAAATTGTACCCTTTGCGTTGTCTTTTTTTGAAGAACAGTTCAGCATACTCAGCCCGTTTGCTATCCATCTCTTCGCTCTTAGGATCGATGATAGGAATACCTTCCAATCCAATTCCATTTTCAAGTGCTATCTTTTTTATCTTTAACTCATCGCCCAATAAAATTGGATAGGCAACACCTTCTTCCTGCACAAGTTGGGCAGTCTTTAATATCTTATGATTTTCAGCTTCAGCAAATACAACTCTTTTGGGTTCTGTTCTTGCTTTATTTCCAATGATCCGCAATAACTGGTTATCTATACCAATCCTCGTGTTTAGCTC
Organism: Chitinophagaceae bacterium; assembly: GCA_046594375.1. Classification (GTDB taxonomy): domain Bacteria; phylum Bacteroidota; class Bacteroidia; order Chitinophagales; family Chitinophagaceae; genus Ginsengibacter. The sequence goes on along the minus strand of JBKJSX010000212.1, from coordinate 3,588 downwards.
ATCCTTATAAGCTTCCCAATCAGTTATGGGATATTTCGCCACCCCACTTTCGATAGCTGCCCTTGCAACTGCAGGGGCTACTGTAGAAAGCAGCCTGTTATCAATAGGTTTTGGAATAATATAATCCGGGCCAAACACAAGTGTTTTTTCATTGTAGGCCATGGTAACACTGTCGGGCACAGGCAATCTTGTAAGTTCTGCCAAAGCCTTTACTGCCGCCAGTTTCATGGCTTCATTAATTTGTGTTGCCCTAACATCTAAAGCGCCCCGAAATATATAAGGGAAGCCTAGCACGTTATTTACCTGGTTAGGATAATCACTACGGCCTGTTGCCATAATAATATCTTTCCGTGCTTCGGTTGCAACACTGTAAGCGATTTCAGGATCAGGATTAGCCATGGCAAAAACGATAGGATTCTTCGCCATACTTTTAACCATTTCTGCTGTAATAACATTGCCAACACTTAGCCCGATAAAAACATCTGCATCTTTCATTGCATCAGAAAGCGTGAGATCTTTTTTTCTTGTTGTTGCAAATTGAATTTTATTAGCATCGATATCTGTTCTATCAGCATGCAGCACACCTGTTTTATCAAACATCACAAAATTATCGTGCTTTGCACCCAATGCCTCATACAAGCGAACGCAAGCCATTGCCGCAGCTCCTGCTCCATTTACAACAAATTTTACCTTGTCAATTTTTTTCTTTTGAATTTCCAATGCATTTAGCAGGGCAGCAGAACTTATGATGGCAGTGCCATGCTGGTCATCATGCATTACCGGGATCTTCAACTGCTCTCTCAATTGCTGTTCTATATAAAAACATTCAGGGGCTTTAATATCTTCTAAATTTATACCGCCAAAAGTGGGTTCTAAAGATTTTACTATGGCAACAAATTTTTCAGGATCCGTTTCATTTATCTCTATATCAAAAACATCAATATCTGCAAATATTTTAAACAGAACTCCTTTGCCTTCCATAACAGGTTTACCGGCTTCAGGGCCTATGTTGCCAAGTCCAAGAACTGCTGTACCATTGCTTATAACTGCTACCAGGTTGCCTTTTGCAGTATACTTGTACACTGCCTCCGGGTTTGCATGAATCTCCATGCATGGCACTGCCACACCCGGCGAATATGCTAATGAAAGATCTCTTTGTGTTTTAGTGGGTTTTGTTGGAACTACTTCTATTTTTCCCGGTCTGCCCTTGGAGTGATAATCTAATGCCTCCTGTTTTCGAACTTCTTTTTTCATACTTTTTATTCAGAGCAAATTAATTTACAATAGAAATAGTATTTAATTTGAATTTATAAAGATATTAATAATCTCTTCAAGCCTTCTTTAAATCTCACTCACTTCAACTGATGAAGCCAACCATGCCATTATACCCATGCCTGTTTCAATTGCACTTTCATCAATATTAAATTTGGGTGTGTGCACACCGGATGTAATTTCTTTGGATATATTGCCGACACCTAACCTGAAAAAGCATGCAGGTATTTGGTGAGAATAGTAAGCAAAATCTTCTGCACCCATTCTTAATTCTGTCTGCTCAACATTTTCTTTTCCTGAAAATTCTTCTGCTGCAAGCCATGCCGTTGATGTTAGCATTTCATTATTTAAAACAAACGGATAACCAATATCAACTGTGATATCAATTTCACCACCCATGGCATTTACAAGTTCTGTGCTTTGTTTTTTTATAAGCTCATGAGCTTTAAAACGCCAAACTTCATTCATTGCCCTAAAGGTGCCCATCAGCTTAACTTCCGAAGGAATAACATTTGTTGTGTTACCTCCCTTAACAGATGTTATGGAAAGAACAGAAGGATTGAACGGATCGTTGTTTCTGCTTACAATTTGTTGCAATGAAATGATAAGATGGGATGCAATAAGGATAGTATCAGTTGTTAGATGGGGTGATGCTGCATGGCCGCCTTTACCTTTTATTGTTATATATATTTCATCAGCGCTTGCCATTACCATTCCACTTCTAAAACTTAATTTACCAACGGGCAAACCGGGGTGGACATGCAATGCAAAAATTGCCTGAGGTTTTGGCTCCTGCAGCACACCTTCTTTTATCATTATGCTTGCACCGCCGGGGTTTCTTTCTTCACCTGGCTGAAAAATTAATTTTACGGTTCCTTCCCAATCATCTTTTGTTTCGTTAAGAATTTTGGCTGCGCCAAGCAAACAGGTACTATGCACATCATGTCCGCAGGCATGCATTACGCCAAGATTTTGCGATTTATAGTTAACATCATTTTCTTCGGTGATTGGCAATGCATCCATATCTCCCCGTAATGCAATTACTCTTTTATCCGGATTCTTTCCTTTTATCAATCCCACAACACCGGTAGTTGCCATTACTTTGTGCTCAATATTCCATCCTGATAATTTTTGTTTTATAAATTGAGATGTTTCAAACTCTTTATAGCTTAATTCAGGGTGGGCATGCAGATGGCGGCGTATGGATATAAACTCATCAGCATAATCTGCAGCTAACTTTTTTATTTTGTTTTTGAGCATGTAATTGTTTAGAAGCATCAAAAATAAAAAAGAGTTTCGCTAATGAAACTCTTTTCTTTTAGAATAACCTGTATTTGTTTATTTGTTACTTTCTTCTCTGCTTTCTTTTTCCGGTTTTATTTCAATTCTTTGAGACAGAGTATAAATGGAAGCCCCGCCAAGCATTTGACTAACCTGCTTTTTATATAGTTCCGCTTCCTGCTTTGTTACAAAATTTCCGAAAGTTAATTTTACGTAAGGTGCCTGGAAAGACATATAGACTTTTTGATCAGGGTATCTTTGTAATAATTGTGTTCTTGTTTTCATTGCGAGGTCTCTGTCGTTAGTACTTAGTACCTGCAGGCGATAACCCATTCCTGATCTTGCAGCCGCTTTAATAGCAGCAAGATTTAAATCTGCTTCTTTTCTTCCTAAAATATCCAGGCGAAAATCTTTGTGGATGATAACCGGAATTGTATTTAAACTATCTGATTGCGCAAAAGATCGCAAGGCTGTTAAACACAAAATTGAAAATATTAGTTTCTTCATATCCAGTACCGGGTGGGCAAAAATAATACCATTAGTTATAAAGAGATGAAAAACAATTTATAAAGGTTGTAACCAGTATTAATAATTTTTGCCTGGGTATATTTATAAATAATACAAAACAAATGGTAGAATTAAATTTTGATCCTTTTCCTATTATCGAGACAGAAAGGTTATTACTTCGAAAAGTTTCAATAGATGATGCAGAAGACATTTTAAGGCTAAGGACAAATGGGGCTGCAATGAAATACATTAAAAAGCCTAAGTTGCTATCAATAGATGGCGCTAAGCAATTAATTACAAAGATGAATGAACCTGACAGGATCCAATGGGCTATTACATTACATTCTACTGAAAAGATAATCGGTACAATAGGATACCACAAAATTGACAAAGATCATTATCGTGCAGAGCTCGGATATATGCTTCATCCTGATCATTGGAATACCGGCATGATGAGTGAAGCAATAACAAGAGTGATTGATCATGGATTTAATAAAATGATGCTTCACAGTATTGAAGCGATAATAG
>JBKJSX010000219.1:0-3295 GCA_046594375.1 Chitinophagaceae bacterium | reverse complement strand
TCTTCTATTTTTTCAAAGCCCAAAACGTATGTCATACCGGAGCATCCGCCACCCTTCACTCCTACTCTCAGGAATTGTGAGGCATCAAATCCATCTTCATTCATTAATCTTTTTATTTCGTTTATTGCTCCTACAGTAAATGTCACAGGAGCTATTGTTGCTGTTTCCATAAATGTGAAATTACAAACGTTTGAGTTTGGATGTTTACTTTTGTTGGAAAATTAAGAGTATGTCAACATTTGAAACCATTGCGGTTGTTCTTCTTGGAGTTGTTCTTTTGGCATTGGTATGGTTGTTAACTGAATTCAGCGGGATGAAAACAGCTATTAAAGAAAGAACGGGAATAAATAATGAAACAATAAAGCTTCGCTTACAGGCTTACGAAAGGTTGGCACTGCTTGCCGAACGCATTTCTTTAAACAACCTTATATCACGTCTGCCCCATGCAGGTATTACCGCCAAGCAAATGCAACATGCTGTGGTTGACGCAATAAAAACAGAATATGAATATAATATCAGCCAGCAGGTTTATGTTTCGCCGGAAGCATGGAGAGCAGTACATAACTTAAAAGAGCAGAATATTTATATCGTTAATCAACTAACTGCTACCTTACCTTTCCAGGCATCTGCGATGGATCTTAATAAACAGGTCATTGACTATCTTTTGAGTAACCCTAAAGCTTCATTACATGTTATTGTTTTAGAGGCTTTGAATTTTGAAGCAAAAAAGATAATGTAGCCCCCGTCCCCTAAAGGGGTGAATTGATTATGAAAAAAAAATATACAGATAGTGGCATCGAAATAAAAACAGTCTATACACAGAACGATGTTTCAAAAGTCCCCTCCAAGGGAGGGGATTTAGGTGAGGCAGAGGAGTTTGTGGAGACTCCAGGAACATTTCCATTTACCCGTGGCATACAGGCTGATATGTATCGTGGCAAACTCTGGACAATGAGGCAGTATGCAGGTTTCAGCACGGCAGATGAAAGTAATAAACGGTATAAATATTTATTATCTCAGGGAGTTTCAGGTTTAAGTGTAGCATTTGATCTGCCTACACAAATTGGTTATGACAGTGACCATGAACTTAGTGAAGGTGAAGTTGGAAAAGTTGGAGTAGCAATAGATTCGCTGCATGATATGGAATTGCTTTTTAAAGATATCAGGCTGCAGGATATTTCAACATCTATGACGATAAATGCAACCGCATTTATTTTATTGGCATTATATGTAGCGCTTGCAAAAAAACAGGGCGCTGACCTTTCCATGTTAACCGGCACAATTCAAAATGATATTTTAAAAGAATATGCCGCACGAGGAACATACATCTATCCTCCAAAACCTTCCATGCGAATTATAACTGATGTGTTTGAATGGTGTAGTATAGAACTTCCCAAATGGAATACAATTTCTATTTCAGGTTATCACATTCGTGAAGCCGGAAGCACTGCAGTGCAGGAGATTGCTTTTACACTAAGCAATGGTAAGGCTTATGTGAAAGCGGCTATAGATAAAGGTTTGGACATAAACGTATTTGGCAAACGGTTGTCCTTCTTTTTTAACGCACACAATAATTTATTTGAAGAAGTGGCTAAGTTCAGGGCAGCGAGAAGAATGTGGGCAAAGATAATGAAGGATGCCGGGGCAACGGATGAGAAAGCAATGATGTTGCGCTTTCACACACAAACAGGTGGCAGTACATTAACAGCACAGCAACCTATGAATAACATCAGCAGGGTTACTATACAAACATTGGCTGCTGTTTTTGGAGGAACACAAAGCCTCCATACAAACGGATATGATGAAGCATTGAACCTTCCAACTGAAGAAGCTGCAGGCATTGCATTACGAACACAACAGATAGCAGCATTTGAAAGTGGCATAGGGGATACAGCAGACCCATTGGGTGGAAGTTATTTTGTTGAATCATTAACCAATGAAGTGGAAACAGAAGCCTGGAAAATTATTGAAACTATTGATGATATGGGGGGGAGCGTAACAGCAATTGAACAGGGATACATTCAAAATGAAATTGCAAAGAGCGCTTACAACTACCAGCAAAAAATTGAATCCGGAGAAAAAATAATTGTGGGTGTAAATAAATTTAGAAACGAACAAAGCATAACACCTCCATCTTTTGCAATTGATGACAGCATAAGACAATTGCAGATAGATAAATTAACTCACTTAAAAAAAGAAAGAGACAATGATAAAGCAACCGCTTGTCTGCAGTTAATAAAAGATACTGCCATAAATGGCGAAAACCTAATGCCTGCTGTAATTGATGCCGTAGAAAATTATTGTACACTTGGAGAAATATCAAATACTTTAAGAGATGTATTTGGAGAGTACAACTAAATTTCTAATTTTACAGTCTATAATTACTTATGAAACATTTAATATTTTGTTTCTCACTACTTATTTCTTCTTTCTGTTATTCACAGAAGTATGTACTCATTGATAAAAAAATGACACAGCCCGTAACTTATACAAATACAGTTACGATAGAGCACCGCCTTAAAAATTTGTTTCCTGTTGAAAAAGATAAGCTCAGCCAGTTTATTGCTGAAGTAGAAAAAATTAGTGTGATGCTTTCTCCAAAAAATAAAGTAGAATCATTTGATCTCTATATCGGCGAAACAAGATTTGTTGGCGTAAAAATTCCTTTGGTGAAAGAAGAACGGCTGGATGTTGTTTTAACTTCTAATATTGGTGGCACAAAAATTACCATGCATTTAAGTGATGCCAAGATCAGCAATGCCAGCAATGCATTCTTTATTACTACCTGGGCAAAATATATTAAGGGTTATGTGAAGTAATTATCCGAACTACTATTTCGGTAGATTAAAGATTTTTAGGATAACTCAAAGTTTAAGTCTTCATTCAATAATAAAATGTTATTAAGATTTTTTTATCTTATCTACCCCATAATCCTCTAATTTGATAAATCTCAGTTCAGACATTTTCAATGTGCAAAATCCATTTCAAAATCACCTTTTATTCTTTCGATTGAGGGATTGAAATATCCGAATTTCAAATCAGGGAATTCTTCTCTTATCAATTCCATCATCTGTTTTATCCCTATACATTCGCCGGTATCAGCAACGCCGATTTTTTCCAGATACCAATCAGGATCAATATTAAAGTTTCTCCATTGTATCATCTTCAATCCTGTTTCTTTAATCACTTTTCTTAAGGCTTCATATTCATGAACGCTGTCCGTCATTCCGGGAAAAACAAAATAATTTATACTCGTCCATCCCCCGAAGTTGTTAACTACTTTAAGGCTTTCAAT
>JBKJSX010000031.1:0-13192 GCA_046594375.1 Chitinophagaceae bacterium | reverse complement strand
AACCGATGGCATTAAAACCTCTCCATACTCTGAGGTAATGTTAATGTACAGTTTTCTTCATGATGCCTCTTATAGTAATGGATTAAGTGTATTTGGACAGATAAGTATTCCAACAGGCCCTGGAGTTAAGTCCAACGCCCTGAAATATCTTTTTGGATTATCTGGCCGGTTAACTGCACAAAAAATAATGGTTATAGATGCAGATATACACTACAATCCGGCTAATAAAATGGCTGAATATGAAGGTTCATTTGTCTTCAAAGCTTCTAAATTACTTTATCCCGAACTGGAACTAAGGGGTGAAATAACAGAGCATGAAACAAGTTTGTATTCTCTGCTAGGCCTTAAATTCAGGATAGCTGATGAAATGACGATTGGAGCCGGAATTCAAACTGCTGTTTCAAGAGCAAGAGAGTATGATACTCAGGCCTTACTGACCTTTGGAATTGCATTCTGATAATCCCTGGTTTTCAATCCAATTGTTTTATATGCAAAACAATAAATTCAATGGAACTAAAAAATTACAACTAATACTAAACAGTACTCAAATTTATAAGGAGGGACTTTATGAAAAATATTTTTTTAACATTTATAATATGCATGCTTTTCTCGCCCATCGTAATAATGGCGCAGGGTGGTGATGAGCCGAAAGAGAAAGTTGAAAAGGTTACGGAAAAGTTGCTAGCAAACCAAGAACAAACGCAAAGCGATAGCCTTGGGCAAACAGAAGCTATACAAACAAAAAAAGACTTTGTTGAAATAAGTAAAGCTGTTAAAAATGGTACGGTGCCTACTGTAATAAAGGCGCTTAGTTTAGCAGCTTTCATTGCCGGGTTGGCATTTCTTTATATACCCAAAAAGAAAAAGGAGGTATCAAATGGATAATAATGAAGATTCCACTGAAAAAAAATGGAGTATGAAAGACTTCAATTATCCGGTTCCCGCACATGCAAAACAGTTTGGGTATGCTGTGGGCGGAGTAACATTTGTTGGATTTATTTTATTAATAATAACCGGTATTGTAATGACGTTTTTTTTTACACCTACTGTGAATAAGGCGCATGATAGTGTTTTGGAATTATCTTCAACGCCCTGGGGCTTATGGTTAAGGTCCTTTCACAGGTGGCTTGCGGAAACCGTTATTTTTCTAATTATTCTGCATCTCACGAGAATTATTTTTACAGGTTCTTACCGCGGAAGCAGAAAATCAAATTGGTTTTTTGGTATTGGATTACTGGTTATAGCTCTTGCATTCTTATTTACCGGAACCGTTGTCAAGTGGGATCAGGAAGGCTACGAAGCCTACCGGCATTTAGTAGAACAGGTAGACCTTTTGCCCGTAATCGGGGCGCCCATTTCCGCATTCCTCCAGGCCACTTCTGTAGTGATGACGATGTTTGTAACACATACATTGGTTCTTCCGCTTCTTTTTTTATTGCTTCTCGTACCGCACCTGGTTTTAATGAAGTTGAATGGGTTATCTCCTTTGCCGGGAAAAAAAATAACGAAAGAAATTAAACTTTCCACGCACATAGGGAAAATATTCGGATGGAGCTTTATTATTTATGGTCTCATAAGTTTTTTTGCCATGCAATATCCTGCTGAATTATATCCTGGACCCTATACCTCAATTGAGATGACGAAACCACCCTGGATATTTTTAGTGACCTATCAATTTGAAAATTGGTTTGGCGTTAAGTATCTATCCGTTGTTCCAATGTTAATGATAGTTGGATTAATATTACTACCCTTCATTGATTCTAAAAAAGATGATTATTCCAAAACAAGAAAAATAGTGGTTTGGAGTTTTATAATTATTATGGCCATTTTTATTACCATGATAATAAATATAGCTATGAGCCCGCCTGTTAAGCACCTTTGATTAATAGTTTGCTCCCATCCTTTGCTTAGAAAAGAAATTAAGTAATACACACAAATAGCATTTGAAATAAATGTCAAAAATAATTTTTATGCAGAATAATAATTTGAAAAAATGCCATGTAATAAGAACTTAATAATCCTTTTATCCGGACTGTTTCTAGTAATGATACGTTTTAAAATAACATTGCCTATACTTCCCTTTACATAAAGAATCTTTCACAACCTCAGGTTATTTCATCAAAGAATTTGTGGTTCGTGTTGGTCTTATAACCGGCATTTTATCCATTTATGCAATTTCTTTCTCCATATCCCGGCTCGCTATCGGACAAGTATGGAAGAAGGTGACCGCATAGAGATAAAGTAGGCTTTAAGCAGGTGAAAATGTTTTCTTACAAACCAGTTTGTTTGCTTTATTCCGGACTTCAAACTCAGCCATTCAAATGAGGTAGGCTAAAACTCATTTAGCTCTTGATGAAAAACAAGTACAACCTTGATTTGCATCAGTTCTTTAGATTAAAGGGCTTCCTACATTTACTAAGGTTAAGTACAGGTAAATCGTAGTCCTATTCATAATTCATTAATATCAATTAAAACTAAAAAGAGTATGGATAAATCAATCAGATATAGAGCACATAAATGTGATTTCAGGTGGACAGGTAAAATTGAAAAGTCAAAAGATATATTACTCTCTCATAATAATAAAAAATAAAAAAATGAAGATACTATTAGCTACTGATGGATCTGCACATAGCAGAGCAATGGTTAAACAATTTGCAGGCAGAGCGTTCGCCCCTAACACCAAAGTGCGGATTATTTCTGCTTATCTCGGAGCTTCGTATATGATGTATGCTGCGCCAATGGGTGCCCTAAGTCAATATTATGCTGAAGCAGACAATTATTCACTAAAAGCGGCAGAGGAAATTGAAAATGCAGTCACTACTTTACGTAAAAAAAATCCTAAGCTTTCTATATCTACTGCTGTAATTGAAGGTTCTCCAAAGAGCGTTATCCTGGAAGAAGCGGAAAAATTTGGTGCCGATTTGATAGTTGTTGGCTCACATGGTCACGGAGCTGTTGCAGGTTTTCTAATGGGCTCGGTTTCACATGCGGTGGCGCTACATGCAAAATGTTCGGTGGAGATTGTGCGTAACCGAAAAAATAAACAATAAATATCAAACCATAAATAAAAAAACAACAATGAAGAAAAATAAAACCGGGATGTTGCTTTATAGTGTAAGATCCGGATCACAAGAAAACATGAGTTCAGCAACTTACACCTGCTCAATGCACCCCGAAGTAAAATCAGACAAACCTGGTAAATGCCCCAAGTGTGGGATGGAATTGGTAAAGAAAAATTAATTAAACCGGGCAACAGCGAAACTGAAGAAATTAAATAATAATTAAAAAATAAAGTCATGGAAAAATTAATCACACATACCTACCATATTGGCGGAATGAGTTGCGGCGGCTGTGCTACAACAGTTAAAACTAAATTGTCTGCTGCACAAGGAGTAACATCTGTTAACGTTGACCTCGGCAAAAAGCAGGCGGAGATCACCTCATCTCAGGCAGTTAAAACAGAAACACTTCAGGATGCTTTAAGTAAAACGCATTATACCATTGCTGAACTTAGAGCTTAAATCTCTGGACTGCATCTCTTTGGGGTAAAGAGCTAATCAGTCAATAACGGGCAACAGCGAAACTGAAGACCGGGCAACAGCGCATCTGAAGATAATTTTAAAAATAATAAAAATGAAAATTCAAAAAACAATTTCGATAGTGTTTGCTTCAATGTTTATGCTGGCTGCATGCTTTACAACAAATAACGCTTTTGCACAAACCAAGACTCATACTACAATGATGAAAGATTGCTGCATGATGAAAGACGGGAAGATGATGCAAATGAAAGACGGTAAAATGATGTCCATGGATAAAGACATGACCATGAAAAATGGTACGAAATGTATGACTAACGGAGAGTGCATAATGAAAGATGGTAAAAAAATGCAGATGAAAGAAGGTCAGTGTATGGATATGGCTGGAAAAATGGACAACTGCTCAATGATGAATAAAAATATGAAAAGCTCTACTAAAAAGAAAAATAAAACGTAACAGCCTGTTACAATCCGGGACAACAATAATGGAGTAGTATCAGGAGCATAAAGCGATTCTTAAAAAATGACTTATTCAAAGTTTTATTGTTAGGTCATGTTTTCAAATACAATTAAATAATCATTTAAACTAAAAACAATGTCAAACAAAACAGCATTAAAAGATAACCTAAAATCAGAAAAAATAAAGCCAAATAAGCCTGTGGCAAAAATCACGCCTGATAAGGTTGAAAAAAAGAAGCAAAAAAAGCTACCGGGTAAATCATCTGCTTTGGTTGCAGCCTCCCTGGGACGAAGCGCAGTAGACCATGTGAAAGCTGTTTCCAGAGGAGATGTGAGTGGATCCAGTGGCTTAGCAAATACAGGACCTTATGTTTCTTATGAAAAGGAGGATTAATCATTCTTTTAAAGTTTTAAAAATAAATCATCTGAAATTTAAAATCATGTCGAACAAAACAGAATTGAAAGCGAATTTGAAAAAAGAGAAAATAAGGCTTCATAAGCAAGTTGGTTCTTTAAAAAAAATTATAAGCGATTATAAAGTAGAAAGAAAATCTAACTGGAAAGAATTTAAGAAAAAGTTTAAAATAGATGTGGAAAAAATTGAACAAAATTCAAAAGCCATAGTTAAGCAATTTAAAATTCGCGATCTAAGGAAGTCTACTTATACATATAATATCAGCGGTATGGTTTGCGCTGGCTGCGCTGAAACTATTCAACACATATTGACTGCACTACCCGGAGTAATATATGCAAAAGTTAATTTAGGAAAAAAACAAGTAGAGATAACTTCCTCTCAATTGATTAAGATAGACGCTCTGCAGAATTCATTAAATAATACGAATTATACTATTTCTGAACGTAGAGCATAAATATTTATTCACTAACAATTTAAAAACAAAAATTATGCACTTTTACGATGGTTATCATTTCTGGGGAATGCACGCTATATGGTGGTTCATCTGGATTATTTTTCTTGTTTCATTATTCGGATGGTACACACCTGTTTTAAAAAAGAGGGCAGATAAAAATGCTCATCATTAAGGTTTGTACAAACGTTTTGGAAACATTATCCAGCAAAAAATAAAAGAGCGATGCCGGAAGAATTACCAACACCCGTTTAGGGAACAGCATCTTTTTTTACTGACAGCAAAAAGAATTTTAAAAGTCAACGGGTTAAATAAAATTCTTTTTGCTTTTTATTTTATTTCAGCAATATGCAATACGCCTGGTTTATATGGACACTTATTTTTTTATTTCTATGGCTTATAGTTTACATTTTTAAAAAGCCGTTCAGAAAAGAAATGATACAGGTAAGTTTATGTACGATGCCATTCGGACTCACAGAGCCGTTGTTTATTCCCGGATATTGGAATCCACCGACGCTTTTTAATCTTGCGCAAAAAACCGGTTTTGATATTGAAAGCATAATCTTTGCTTTTGCTATAGGCGGTATTGGTTCTGTATTATATAAAACAGTTTTTAAAATACAAAGCGAGCCTTTCCACTCCCGGCGCAATCATCAAAAACATCGGCTTCATTTTTATTCATTGTTCACACCGGTAGCTGTATTTCTTTTACTGGCTTTTCTAAGTAATCTTAATCATATTTATTGCGGCATTATTGCTTTGTTCGCAGGCGCTGTATCAGCGCTTCTATGCCGTCCTGACTTAACAAAAAAAATATGGGTGGGAGGAATTCTTTTCCTGCTCCTTTATCTTGTTTATTTCGAATCGCTTAATGTACTATATCCGGGATATGTAAATCTCGTATGGAATTTTACTGCAATTCCCAGGCTGCTGATACTAGGAGTGCCCCTTACTGAATTACTTTTTGGCTTCACATTCGGTATGTTTTGGTCAAGCGTGTACGAGCATTTCTTTTGGTTCAGGCTTGCTAACAAACACTCCAATATAATTCACCGGGAAAATAGCTATTCGATAACTTAAAAAACATAAACGCAATTATTGTTTAAGCAACTTCAAAAAATTAAATGATAAAGTTAAAACCATACTCTGCATTGTTCCTCATGCTTGGAGGGTTTCTTCTTGCAGGAATGGGAATCTATTTTTTTTTTCGGCCATCTTTGTTGCCCGAAGATTCAAACTATATTGGATTGTCTTTATCAACAATCCAAAATAATATTCCTGGTTTATCAGTCTGGCTTCAAAAAGTATTTTGGGTAATGGGTTGCTATATTTTTACCGCAGGACTGCTTACTATGTACGTTGCACGAACATCTTTTCGCATAAGAACAGGGAGCATTTATTATAGTAGCACTTGCAGGAATTATCTCAATTGGGGCTATGACAATTGTAAATTTTATTCTTCAATCAGATTTCAAATGGGTGTTGCTTACGTATACAGTTCCGTGGCTTCTTGCCTTAATTCTTTATTTATATCATAAATAAAATTTTAAAAGAAAAAATGGAAGTATGTCATTAACTCAGGAAAAGATTAATACATCAACCTACCGCTTAAACGGAATGGATATAAAAATTCATGCTATTTCGACGGGCTCAATTTCTGTAAAAAATAATTTCTTAGAAAGAAAAGGGAAAGGTGTTTTTTCAAAAATCAATATAATTCGAAAAGATTATTGAAAAAAGAAACAGTAATGAAAAATTATAATTTGAAAGATGTTGAATTTGGCAGGATACGAAAATAAAATGTTTGATAAATTAATTTTAATAATAAATACATGTGCTTTTCAGCAACAGCAAGTTTTATAGCCGGAGGAGTACTTTCCGCAGCGGGCGTAATGACGATAAAGAAAACTGAAAAAAAATCAGAAATTCCTTTTGCTACTATTCCATTACTTTTCGGTATTCAGCAAATTATTGAAGGAGTAATCTGGCTCACGTTCCACAATAATGCTCCAGAGCTAAATATAGTTATGACCTTCATATACTCTGTCTTCTCTCATGTACTGTGGCCAATTTTTGTACCATTTTCCATCATACTACTGGAGCCGGTACGATGGCGAAAAAAAGTAATGTTCACATTATGGATTGGTGGTACTGTTGTTGGTTTGTACCTGTTCTATAATCTCTTTGCATTTCCAATTACTTCCAGAGTAGAGAATCATCATATTGTTTATTTTTCCCCGCATTTTTACATATATACTGTAATGGGTTTTTATGTTGCAGCCACATGTGTCAGCTCAATGTTTTCAAGCAATAAAATGATTAACTTTTTTGGGGTGATGGCGCTGGTCTCATTTATAATTTCCTATCTTTTTTATAAACTTTCTCTTGTGTCAGTATGGTGTTTTTTTGCTGCTATAATGAGCCTCATAATCTATGCATATTTTAAGAATAAAAATAAAGAAGTATCAACAAAGAATAAATTGAAATATGCCCTTTAATAAAAACCTTATTATTCTTTTAATTGGATTGTTTATAGTAATGGTGGGTTTGGGAATAACGTTGCCTGTGCTTCCGTTTTATATTCAAAAACTTTCTACAGCCGAAGGTATTTCTCAGAGCAAACTTTGGTTGCATGTGGGTTTGATAACAGGCAGCTACCCGCTTGTGCAATTTTTGTTTTCGCCATTCCTGGGTGCACTATCTGATAAAATTGGAAGAAGACCGCTTATCTTATATGGTCTCGCAGGTTATGCAGTTGCCATGTTTTTATTTTCAATTAGCGGAAGTTTATTATTTCTTTACATCTTTCGTTTATTAGCCGGTTTATTTTCGGCTGCTTTTTTAACCGCTTCAAGCGCTTACATTGCAGACAATACAACTGAAAAGAAGAGAGGCAGCGGCATGTCGTTATTAGTTAGTATGGCAGGGCTTGGCGCAGTGGCAGGTCCATTAATAGGAAATTTATTTTCTAAGGTTACCATTACTATCGGGCGGTTTACATTAGATTATTTTTCATTGCCGTTTACCCTTTCTGCGATTCTGGTGTTACTGGTTTTTTGTTTTTTATTTTTTGCTTTATCCGAATCTAAAAAAACCAGTGCAGATGATATTAATCAACCACAGAAAGAAAAAAAAATATCTGTATTTCAATTTTTAAAAACGCTTAGCAAATCTTTTATCCTTCTCCTCTTTTTTTCTTTTATAAGCCAGCTTTCACTTGCTATGTTCGAAGCCACTTTTGCCCTGCACTCACAACGTCTTTTTTCATTCGGCCCTAAACAAATGGGTACAGTTTTTATTGTTTGCGGTTCTGTAATGGGCTTGCTGCAATTAGGACCTGTTACATGGCTTATTAAAAAGAAAGGCGAAAATGCACTACTGCCTTATGGTCTTATTATTTTAAGTATTGGCATGGCATTGCTTATGCTGTCAGATAAAATGGTATCTATTTTACTTTTCGTTTCTCTTGTATCTATTGGCATGGCTATACTCACTCCTTGCCTTGCTTCATTGGTTACAAAAGATTCGGGAAAAAGTTACGGAACCGGCTTAGGCATTTTTAGTTCCGTAAATAGCCTCGGGCAACTGGTAGGTGTAATAGCAGGTTCTGTATTGATGATCTCATTTGTTCATTTACCCTACTTTATTATTTCAATAATACTAATAATTACCGCCGTTATAGCAGTACCCAAAATACGTTTAAAAAATTCCTATGAAAAATAATAATGAAAAAAAGAGATCAATAAAACTTAATTAAATCACGAAGGCTCACTTGAAACTGATTAAAAAAATTAAAGCAACTGATTTCTAAATGGATTAAAACCTTGCTCATTAAAAGTAAATTGTTTTTACACAGACACTATTCAAACGTTCAAACAATAAATTAAAACAGATGAATAAATTGAATAAAAAAATAATGCCCCACGAAATACTGCTAACCATCATATTTTTGTTGGCTATAACAACTGTTTCATGGGCACAATCACAATCTTCCCTCACCATTGATGAAGCTTACAGGCTAGCAATAAAAAATTACCCTTTAGTAAAGCAAGTATCTCTGATTGAAAAAACAAAACAGTATTCAATTGAAAATGCTAACAAGGGTTATTTGCCGCAACTAAGTATAGACGGGCAGGGAACGTATCAATCGGATGTTACTTCCATTAGTATCCCAGGAGTGACTGCTATCAATCTTAGTAAAGACCAGTACAGGATTTATGGCGAAATTTCACAGATCGTAACAGATGGCGGCATCATCAAACAACAAAAAGAATTGGTAAAGGTAAATACTGAAACAGAGCATCAAAAAATTGAAGTAGAGCTCTACAAACTTAAAGAACGCATCAACCAATTATTTTTTGGGATACTTCTTATTGATGCTCAAATTGAGCAAACGGAATTATTAAAAAAAGATATTCAGGCTGGCATTGATAAAACAAACGCAGCCATAGCAAATGGCACAGCTTTAAAAAGTAATGCGGATAATTTAAGAGCAGAGCTGCTTAAAATTAACCAGCGAACAATAGAATTACAGTTTAACCGGAAGGGATATGCAGACATGCTTGCCATTTTTATTGCTCAGCGTTTAGATGAAAATACTAAACTTATTACCCCAACTACCCAACCAGTTTCAACCGGAATAAACAGACCTGAACTAAAATTGTACGAGGCTCAGAAAAAAAGTTTTGACATTCAAAGCAATCTTATCACTGCTAAGAATTTACCGAAAGTGGGTTTATTTTTCCAGGGTGGTTATGGCAGACCGGGGCTTAACTTCCTGAACAATGATTTTGCAACATACTACATTGGTGGTGTAAGGCTCAATTGGGGTTTGGGAGGACTGTACACAGCCAAAAATGACAGGAACCTGCTAAAAATAAATCAACAGACAATAGATGTACAAAAGGAAACATTTCTTTTCAATACCAATCTTTCTCTTTCGCAGCAAAATAGTGAAATAACTAAGTTCCAGAAGCTCGTATACTCTGATGATGAAATAATTAAGCTTCGTGAAAGCATTAAGATAACTGCTAAAAGTCAACTGGAAAACGGCACTATTACTTCCAACGATTATTTAATTTATGTAAACGCTGAAGACCAGGCAAGACAAAATCTTTTGCTGCACCAGGTTCAATTAGGGTTGGCTCAATACAATTACCAAACAACTTCAGGAAACCAATAATTAATCAATTATAAATACAATGAAAGTTTTAATAAAAATAGCAATAGTGCCTGTCTTGATAATTGCATTGGCATCCTGCAAAAACAAAAACAAATTTGATGCTTCCGGTTCATTTGAAGCAGTAGAAGTAATTGTAAGTGCCGAGCAAAGCGGTAAGATTATAAAATTTAATATTGAAGAAGGACAGGTATTGGACAGTAATTCTATTGTAGGGCAAATTGATGTGACGGCACTAAACTTTCAGAAAGAACAAACGCAGGCATCTGTAAACGCTATCTCCGAAAAAGTAAATACTGCCGCACCGCAAGTACATGTTTTGCAATCGCAGATACTTACACAAAAAGCGCAGGTACAAACGCTGAAACAACAGTTGGCTGTTCTTGACAAAGAAGTTTTAAGAACACAAAATTTAGTAAAGGCGGATGCGGCAACACCAAAACAGTTAGATGATTTAACGGGACAAAAATCAATACTTCAAAAACAAATAACTGCGGCTCAGGAACAAACAGAGGTGTTAATTTCTCAAATGCATTCAGCAACAAAAAATGTATCTATACAAAACAGGGGGATTTTAAGCGAAGTAAATCCCGGTCAGAAACGTGTTGACATCATTGATGAACAAATAAGCCGCGGGCAAATTAAAAATACCGTTGCCGGCACTGTGCTTACAAAATATGCAATGGATGGCGAGTACACCAACATAGGAAAACCATTATACAAAATCGCAGACCTTTCTGTGTTAACGCTTAGGGCATACATAACAGGCGACCAACTTCCATTGGTAAAATTAAATCAAAGGGTATTTGTAAATACCGATGATGGTAAAGGCGGATATAAAGAAACCGAAGGCATTATTACATGGATTAACGACAAGGCAGAGTTTACACCCAAGTCCATCCAAACAAAAAAGGAAAGAGCCAATCTTGTATATGCTATTAAAATAAAAGTAAAGAACGATGGCTATTTAAAAATTGGAATGTATGGAGAAATAAAATTTAATAAGGATGAGTGAAGTAGTATTAAATAAAATCAGAAAAACGTACAGCAAAGGTTCTATCGTTGCAGTGGATGATGTTTCATTCTCAGTTGAAAAAGGAGAAATATTTGGGTTGATTGGTCCTGATGGAGCAGGGAAAACAAGCATCTTTCGTGTATTGACAACTTTGCTTTTGCCTGACGGGGGCAATGCAAGTGTAAGTGGGAATGATGTGGTGAAAGATTATAAAGAAATAAGAAAACAGGTGGGCTATATGCCTGGCAAATTTTCGCTGTACCAGGACCTTACCATTGATGAAAACTTAAATTTTTTTGCAGCAATATTTAATACAACAGTTAAAGAAAACTATGATTTGATAAAAGATATTTATGTGCAAATAGAACCGTTCAAAGACAGAAGGGCAGGTAAATTATCAGGCGGAATGAAACAAAAGCTGGCATTGTGTTGCGCTTTGATACACCGTCCTACTGTATTTTTTTTAGATGAACCAACCACGGGAGTTGATACTGTTTCACGGAAAGAATTTTGGGAAATGCTGAAGCGATTGAAAGAGCAGGGCATTACCATTTTAGTATCCACTCCTTACATGGAAGAGGCAACTTTATGTGACCGTATTGCACTTATGCAAAATGGTAAAATGCTTAAAATAGATACACCTGAAAATATTCATAAACAATATCCCAAAAAATTATACGCAATAAAATCCGCAAAAATGAACCCCCTTTTGCATGATTTAAGGGCAAACGAAAATATCAATAGCTCTTATGCTTTTGGTGAATATCACCATATCACTTTTAAAAAAGATGATGCTGCTGCACAAGGGGCATTAATTGATTACTTACACACAAAGCAGCATAAGGATGTAGAACTAAAAATAATTGCCCCAACTATTGAAGATTGTTTTATAAAATTAATGAGCAAATAACATGAGCGAAGTTGCGATAAAAACAGAGAAGCTAACCAAGCAATTTGGCGACTTCATAGCTGCAAAGGATATAACTTTTGAGGTGTATGCAGGTGAGATATTTGGCTTTATCGGTGCTAATGGTGCCGGTAAAACCACGGCTATGAAAATGTTATGCGGACTTTCAAAGCCATCATCAGGCAAAGCCACTATTGCGGGGTTTGATATTTACAAACAAACTGAAAAAATTAAAAAGAATATTGGTTACATGAGCCAGAAATTTTCTTTGTATGAGGATTTGAACAGCATTGAAAACATAGAATTTTTTGGAGGTATTTATGGATTATCAGATAAAGATCTGAAAGAAAAAAGTAATAAACTAATTGAGCAATTAGGGCTGAAAGATGAAGCAAAAAAATTAGTCGGTTCATTACCGCTGGGCTGGAAACAGAAACTTGCATTTTCCGTTGCCATCATTCACGAACCAAAAATTGTTTTTTTAGATGAGCCCACAGGTGGCGTGGATCCTTTAACCCGCAGGCAGTTTTGGGATTTGATATATGCGGCTGCCGACCGTGGTATCACTGTATTTGTAACAACCCACTATATGGATGAAGCGGAATACTGCAATCGCATTTCGATGATGGTTGATGGTGAAATAAAAGCGTTGGACACACCTGCTAATTTAAAAAAGCAATTCTCTGCTGCTTCTATGGATGATGTTTTTTTTGAATTAGCAAGAGGCGCAAAACGTAAATCAGACTAAAAAAAATGAAACAGTTTGCATCGTTTGTACGGAAAGAATTTTATCATGCATTGCGTGACCGCAAAACATTTTTTTTGCTGTTTGGCATGCCAATAGCGCTGATTGTCTTATTCGGCTTTGCCATAAATAACGAAATAAAAAATTCAAGAATTGCAGTGTGTGATTTTTCGAAAGATGCAGCCACCCAACGCATCATTAACCGACTTGAAGTAAGCGGCAATTTTGAAATCGAAAAAACCGTATTAAACTACAATCAAATTGATGCGGCTTTTAAAGAAGGTAAAATAAAATTAGCCATCGTGTTTCCGGCGAACTTCAATAACGATTTATTACATTTAAATAAAGCTCAGGTACAAATCATTACCGATGCATCTGACCCTAACATAGCAAGTGCTTTAACCGCTTTTGTTAATGCAATTATCTATGACTACCAAATGGAATTGATGCAAAATTACCAGGTGCCCTTTCAAATAACTGCCGAA
>JBKJSX010000054.1:0-2840 GCA_046594375.1 Chitinophagaceae bacterium | reverse complement strand
AATCCCGGGAACAAAAATTTACAATTTTAAAGAGAACTCTTTTGGGCATATTTTCAATCCCTTATGAGTTAGTTGCGGATACTTTGCAACGTGTCATCTTTTTTAAATGTGCAATTAAAAGTAACAAAAATTCAATCCTTCTTTTTGAAGAACCTGAAGCTCATATGTTTCCACCATACATTTCAAAATTTACAAGTGATGTGATGTACGATGAAAATAATAACCAATTTTTTATTGCAACACATAGTCCATTTGTCATTAATGATATTATGGAAAATATTAAAAAAGATGATTATGCAATATATACAGTTGGCTATAGTAAGGAAAACGGTGAAACTTTAATCAGGAAAATGACAGATGAAGAACTTCATGGAATTTATCAATTCGGGGTAGATATATTTTTGAATCTGGAAAATTATTTACCCTATGAACAACAGCAATAAATGTATTATTCCTGAATGTTACATTGATTCCTGTTTAATTGAAGTTCTTTTAGTGGCAGATAAAGACTATGTTAATCATCATAAAGGAAATGGGAAGGTTGCTAATGAAATGCAGGACAAGTTTAATGATGATTTTTGTTTAGGTATAATTGATGAGGATAAAGAACAGTTGGATTATTTAAAATTTTTTGAAGAGAAAAAGGCAACCGATTTTTTGAAATTGTGGAAGCATACTGAAAAGCATCATTACATTATACAAATAAGACCAGTAATTGAAAAATGGTTTTTGCGAATATGTAATGAGAATGATATTAATTTGTCTGATTTCAATCTGCCCACTGATTTAAAATCTTTATTAAAAATTACAAAAGCAATGAGTTCAAGAAAAGATAAAAAATTTATTAAACTGTTTAAGCAAATGAAAACTAAAAATTGCCAACCAGTTATTGAGCTAAAAAATTGGATAGAGTATTTAAAAGCCAATAAATACAATTCAAATTTAGATTTGTTATAAAATGCCTGAAGAAGTAAAAACAACAACACAAACTTTTAAAATAACCATTGATAACATCACTATCGATGTTCCGGTAGGTAATACTATTTTAAATGCTGCACGCATGGTTGGAGGAGAAGTTGCGCCGCCTGCAATGTGCTACTACACTCATTTAAAAGACAGTGGTGGTAAGTGCCGAACCTGTTTGGTAGAAGTAAGTAAAGGCTCTGAAAAAGATCCACGCCCAATGCCAAAGCTGGTTGCATCGTGCAGAACAACTGTAATGGATGGCATGGAAGTAAAAAATATTACGAGTGAAAAAGTATTGGATGCAAGAAAGGGTGTTGTTGAATTTTTACTTATCAATCATCCGCTTGATTGCCCTGTTTGTGACCAGGCAGGCGAATGTGATCTGCAGAATTTAAGTTATGAGCATGGCGCTGTACAAACACGCTATGAATTTGCAAGAAGAACTTTTGTAAGAGAAGATATAGGTCCTTACATTCAGTTGCACATGACACGTTGTATACTTTGTTATCGCTGCACATATGTTGCTGATCAAATAACCAATAGCCGCAGTCATGGAATTTTAGATAGGGGAGATCATTCAGAAATTTCAACATATATATCCAAGGCAATTGAGAATGATTTTAGCGGCAACATGATTGATGTTTGCCCTGTAGGTGCATTAACTGATAGAACTTTCCGTTTTAAAAATCGGGTTTGGTTTTTAAAGCCACTCGATGCCCATCGTGACTGTGATAAATGTTGCGGTAAAGTAACCATTTGGAATCGTGGCGATGAAGTATATCGTGTTACTGCACGCAAGGATGAATGGGGTGAAGTAAAAACTGTAGAAGATGGAAAGCCTGGCTGGATCTGCAATACATGCAGGTTTGAGAAAAAGAATGCAGCTGATTGGGTGATTGAAAAGCCAACAAAAATTGATCGCCATTCAGTTATAGCACAAGGCCATTATGGAGGAAATGTTGGAATGGTAAAGCCTCCCGACCCTTTGCAAAAAGTATTAGCAGGACGCAGTCCGCATTTACTTTTAAATATTCATGACCAAAGCGAAGTGAACACACCTGAAGTGCATTTAGGTAAAAATGAAGGACCATCAGTTTATGAAACTTTTAATGGAGAACCGCATGCGCAAGGCCATAATGTAACAGATGTGAAAGTTGGAAAAAGTGCTAATAAAAAAGGAACTGATTCAACAAACCCGAACAATTAATGTAAAATGAAAAATGCAAAAATGAATCAACTTTTTAGTTTTAAATTTTACATTTTGAATTTATGATATTAGCAATTGACTGGTTAGTTTTTATTGAAAAATTAGTATTGATAATTGCTGTAGTAAGCGGTTCACTGGTTATTGCAATGTATTCAACATATATGGAACGTAAGGTAGCAGCCGTTTTGCAGGACAGAAGAGGGCCGAGCCGTGCAGGCCCTTTCGGTATTTTACAACCTTTGGCCGATGGATTAAAATTATTTTTTAAAGAAGAGATCATCCCTAATTTTTCTTCAAAGTTTTTATTTATTCTTGGTCCGTGCCTGGCAATGCTTACCGCAATGATGGTTGGCGCAGTAATACCATGGGGCAACCAGGTGCATTTATTTGGCCGGGATATTTCGTTACAGATAGCTGATGTAAACATTGGTATCCTCTATATATTTGGTGTAGTAAGCATGGGTGTTTACGGGATAATGATTGGTGGATGGGCTAGCAATAATAAATTTTCTTTGATGGGTGCTTTGAGGGCTGCCTCACAAATTATAAGTTACGAATTAGCCATGGGTTTAGCTTTGATAGCATTGCTGATGGTGACAGGGACCTTGAGTCTAAAAGAAATGGTTGGCGGGCAAATGGATCATTGGTGGAATATTTTTAAACAACC
>JBKJSX010000124.1:0-5858 GCA_046594375.1 Chitinophagaceae bacterium | reverse complement strand
GATGGCTCATAACTGGATCTTTTGTGATAATCCAAACATTTGTTCTTATCATTTTCATTTTATCAAATGTTATGTGGTTTTCTTTAGCGCATATGTTAATGTATTAGTTTTGTCAACTTGCATAACCAAAATAGTTATAATGAAATTCTCTTTAAAAGATACCGAAAAAGCTGCTTTACTAAACGATCTTAGAACCGCTAATCTCCGATTTCAAAAAGTGTATCCCGGTGATAAGCCCGACAGGCAGGCAGTTCATACAGTATATGGCGGCGCTAATCTTTTTATAAGTGATACGTGCAAAAAAATGGGAGACATCGCTTTGCGAAATTTAAAAACGTATGCCCCTGATTTTACTGAGTTGGCAAGAGTGTTGAAATTTAAAGGACATGAAGACCTTCCTCATTCAGAAAAAAAAATTAAAAAGCTTATAAAAAAGCTGGATGCAATGAGTGAAGAGGAAAGAAAACAGGAACCCGAATGGCTTTCATATTCAGTGTACAATAAAATAATTAAGAAACTACAAACCGAACCGGTAGAAGATTTTAGAATAGATTTTGAAGATGGCTTTGGCAACCGGACAGATGTTGAAGAAGATGCAACAGCAGTAAGTGCAGCTAATGAACTTGCTATTGGAATGCAAAACAAAACCATTTCTCCTTTTATTGGTATTCGTATAAAACCATTTACTGAAGATCTGAAACATCGCGGTGTAAGAACACTGGATATTTTTCTTACTACACTTCTTCAAAAAACAAACGGGCAACTTCCCGATAATTTCGTGGTGATGCTCCCCAAAGTTGTTATTCCCGAACAGGTAATAACATTAGTAAGATTATTTGAAATAATTGAAAAAGAAAATAACCTGCAGCCAGGCAAACTTAAAATGGAAACCATGGTGGAGGCAACGCAGATCATCATGGATGATGAGGGGCGCAACCCTTTAATGAGAATTGTTAGAGCCAGCGAAGGCAGGTTGATTGCAGCACATTTTGGAACCTACGACTACACTGCATCATGCGGTATAACTGCAAAATATCAAACCATGGATCATCCTGTGTGCGACTTTGCGCATCACATAACAAAGGTTGCTCTTGGCAATACAGGAATTTTTCTTTCTGACGGTGCAACCAATGTTATGCCTGTTGCTCCACATCGTGGAAAATCTCTTACCAAAGAGCAGCTAAAACAAAACCGTGAAACGGTGCACAATGCATGGCACATCGGTTACAACCATACAATGCATTCTCTGATAAATGGTTTTTACCAGGGCTGGGATCTTAACCCGGCACAATTACCAATGCGGTATGCTGCCACTTACAATTTCTTTTTAAGCAGTTATGATGATGCTGTTTTACGACTTAAAACTTTTGTTGACCGTGCTGCTATCTCCACCCTAACCGGAGATATTTTTGATGATGCCGCAACAGGGCAGGGGCTGCTAAACTTTTTTTTAAAAGCTAAAAACTGCGGCGCAATAACAGAGGAAGAATCTTTGGTAACCGGTTTAACACCTGACGAGATCCGCAGCCGTTCTTTTTATAAGATTTTGGAAGGAAGAAGAAGAGAATGTGATAAAGAGAAAAAAGTTTCTTACAAAAAAGATCAAATAAAAAAGCAACCTAAATAAATAGGTTGCTTAGTGACATTTTATAGGATGTTAAAAAAATTATTTAGATGTCAATTAGCTAAACAAGCCGCCTTTCTTTAACTCACGGGTGCTTTCGCCAATTTTAAATCCATTTTGATAGATCTGAATAGTATAATTTCCCTGTTGGAAATTGCCTGGTGTAAATTGAAATTCAACATTCTTTCTTTTAGCTGTTTCAACATCAATTGGAAGTTTAGCAGTAAAAGATTTATCGCCTTCTTCACGGGTGGTGAAAGTTCCTGAATGTAAAGATTCAACAGATATTGGTTTGCCATCAGGACCAACAACCAATACATAAATATCAGTTGTACCGGGTTGTGCAATACGATTGTCAACGTCAAAAGAAATTTTTAATTTATCAACACGTTTTGCGGTTGTTGTAACTTTTTCCTGCCCGTTGTTTTTTAATTTTACGGGTGTGATAGAAATGTTAGATGCATTCAATGTAGAAGCAACATCAACTTTTTTCTCAAGTTCCTGCTTTGCAACAGTTGTTGTTGAAAGGTCCTGGTTCAGTTTTTCTTTCTCTTCAGTTAAAACTGTTTTCTCCTGTGTTAATACAACTTTATCCTGTGTAAGATTTTGATTATCCTGCGTTAAACGGGCAACATCTGCCTGCATAGTTGAGATCTTGTCATTAAGGCTGGCTATAAGTTGTTTAGCCCTGTTTAATTCAGCAGCAGTAGCATTTTTCTTATTTAAAATACTGCGTATCTCTGCCTTTGTTTTAGTGATCTCACTGTTGCTTGATGTTAATTTACCCTGCAAACTGCTGTTAACACTTTTAATAGAATCAAGACGTGAAAGTGAAGCATCAAAGCTTTGCTGAATGTCGCTTTTCTCATCGGATACTTTTGCAATCTGTGTTTGTTGCTTCTCGATAGTATTTGTTGATTGATTTTTATCATAAATCAAATACCCACCAAGACTGATAAGAATAACCGCTAATGCTCCGATAATAGCATTCCTGTAATCGTTACGTGGCTTGTTAGTTTCTGTAACTAATCTTTCTGAATTTGTAGTACTCATGTTTTTAATTTTTATGTTTAAAATTAGGGATTAACAAAATGATTAAGCTTGTTTGAAAATGATATTTAAACGTATGTTTTCAGAGGGAGCAATCACTAAAAGGCGAGAACCATGCCAGAAGGTTTTATTTTATAACGTAAAGATTGAATTTAAGAAAAAAAGTTTGCTATACTTTTGATTCACATGTACTTGAAAGAAGTTAAAATTTTGTAAACCCGTTTTTGCAATTTTACATGCCAGGCAATTCCCGAAGGATTTTAGGCTTAAAACGCAAAATAAAGAGCAAGTACAAAAACTTATAAAAAGTTTTTTGAATGCCTTTGAAATAAAAATTTATGTAATTAATAATTTAAAACATTTTTCATATCATGAGATTAGTAAACCTAAAATTTACGTTATGAAAAAAATTGCATTTAAGCTTGTTATTGTAATGAAGCAGTAACACACATTGCATAAAATAATGGTGACAAGCCTGCAATACTTTATCTTGTTGAGTCCAAATAAATTCTCAACTTCATTTATTTCACCATCATAATTAAATAGAATGAGTTTACAATTAAACAGATCAACTTTTGGAGACCCGGTTAATGCAGGAAATATTTTAACCAGAGATGATGCAGAAAAATTACTGAACGATTGGGTTTTGAATGACCGCCTGCAACTGCACATGAAACAGGTGTCAAATTTAATGAAGAGCTGGGCTAGAGAAAAGGAAGAACTTAATGATGCCGGCCAGTGGCGTTGGGAAATGGCAGGCTTGCTGCATGATGCAGACTGGGACCAATGGCCCAATCAGCATTGCAAAAAAATTATAGAAGAATTAGAATCAAGAAACATTGATCCTGAAATTATTCATGCGATAGCTTCACATGGCCCGGCACACTTTGGTGTAGAGCCTGAAACAAAAATGGATAAGATGCTTTTTGCATTTGACGAGCTTAGTGGCTTCATTCATGCCTATTCATTAATGCGCCCAAATGGATATGAGGGTATGGATTTAAAAGGCGTGAAAAAGCGCTTAAAGGATAAAGCTTTTGCAGCAAATGTTTCCCGGGATGATATTAATGATGCTGCAAACCGTTGCGGTCTTTCACTTGATGATTTGATAGCCTTTGTTATACTGCATCAACAATAAGGCATGTATGTAATTAGTGTAGTGTTTTATTAAAATATTTATAAAATTTGAATATGCCAGATCTATCTAACAAAAATATCCTGCAAACAATTGGAAATACTCCGTTAGTAAAACTTTGTAAAATAGTGCCTGAAGATTGTGCTGACATTTATGTTAAGCTCGAGTATTTTAATCCGACAGGTTCTTACAAAGACAGGATGGCATTGGCTATGATAGAAGAAGCTGAGAAAAGAGGTGATATTAAACCCGGTACAACAATAGTAGAATATACCGGAGGAAGTACGGGAACATCTCTGGCATTTATTTGTGCCGTTAAGGGATATAATTTTAAAGTGATAAGCTCTGATGCATTTTCAAAAGAGAAATTAAAAACGATGCAATTATTTGGCGCAGACCTGGAAATAGTACCTGCTGAAGATGGAAGAATTACACCCTCTCTCTTTATTAAAATGGAAGAAAGAGTTTTAAAGATTGTTAATGATAGCGGAGCATATTGGACCAAACAATTTTATAATGAAGATGCATTAGAAGGGTATAAAAAAATGGGCACTGAAATTATTGCGGAGTTGCCTGCTTCAATTGATGTTTTTTGCGCCGGTGTTGGCACTGCCGGAATGCTTACCGGTGTATCAAGAGTATTAAAAACAAAAAATAAAACAACAAAGATCGTTGCTTTAGAACCTGCATCTTCAGCTTTTCTGAGTACCGGCATAAGGGGCAGCCACAGAGTAGAAGGAATGGGTACAGGCGCTATGCCTCCTTTATTTGCCAAAGAAAAAAGTTATGATGATGTAAAAGCAATTGAGGAAAGTGATGCAAGAGAAATGGCAAAGCTATTGGCTTCGGAAGAAGGAATATTTGCAGGCACTTCAAGTGGGTTAAATATTTTCGCGGCAATTGAAATTGGTAAAGAACTGGGGGCTGGTAAAACTGTAGTAACCGTTGCCTGCGATTCAGGAATGAAGTATTTAGCCGGTGACCTGTTTGATTAAAATATAATAGTTATTAGTTTTGCATTGTATTGCCCGATAGTATATCGGTAGTATATCAGATTCTGATTCTGATTGTCTTGGTTCCAATCCAGGCCGGGTAACAGGGAGGATGAATTATTTTTCCTGATTTTGTATTAATTGATATATATACTCTACATTTAATTATCCTTACCCACTGCAACCCTAACCTGCGCTATACACATTTTATTTTTCATTTTTAAAAACCTTAAAACAATGAAGCAATTCAAATTTTTGTCTGCTATTACTTTTATGGCAGGCTCTCTCTTTTTTTCTTCCTGTAATGGTGATGAAACTAAAACGGATGATACTACAGTAAGTACAGATACAACTGCAGTAACTAAAATGGAAACACCTGCAAAACCAGGTAATATTTTAATCATCAGGCAAAAGGTGGCAAACTATGCAAAATGGAAACCCGTTTATGATTCGCATGATTCCGTAAGGCTGGCTTATGGGCTTCATAACAATTTAGTGGCAAGAGGAATAAAAGATTCAAATATGGTGATGGTGGTATTACAGATGGATGATGCTGCCAAAGCAAAACAATTTGCCGAATTGCCTGATCTTAAAGCGGCAATGCAAAAGGGTGGTGTAATTGGCGCACCAACATTTCAGTATATAGATATACAGTTTCGTGATACTTCCAATTCTGCGCCAACAAGAGTAATTACAACTCATAAAGTAAAAGACTGGGATGCCTGGAAAAAATCATTCGACAGCCATAAACAAGCGAGAGTGGATGCAGGAATGACTGACAGGGCTGTTGGTTATGCAGTTGGCGATCCTACAACCGTTACGGTAGCATTAATAATTCATGACATGCAAAAAGCACAGGCATTCATGGCTTCAAAAGATCTGAAAGATAAAATGGCTGAAGCCGGTGTTGTGGGTCCTCCGGATATTTTCTTTTATAATGTTGTTCAACAATATTAAGATTGGTTTTTACTGCTAACGAAAATTAAAATGGCCGGTGTTATTATCGGCCATTTATTTAATATTTATTTCCCAGCGGTGTCTTCATAGCATTCACTTC
>JBKJSX010000108.1:0-7623 GCA_046594375.1 Chitinophagaceae bacterium | reverse complement strand
ATCACTTTTTGTTTGCGCAACAGAGTTGGTTTGCGCAAAACCAAAATAAAATGTGCTTAATACTACGCATGTAGCCAAAAATTTTCTTAACATTGTTTTAGATTTAAAGGTTCAATTGAAAGGGTATAGCTAATTAACTTTTCTTAGAAGTTAATTGATTCGGCTATACCCTTTTCTTCTTCTGTTAAAGCACCATTATGTTTTACTAATAAAGTACCCTGCAAATATTTTTCGTTGTGTTGTGACGCATCTAATCCCATTTCTTCATCAGCTTTACTTACCCTCATTGGTAATACAAAATTGATAAATTTAAAAATGGCATAAGAAACAGTGAAGCTATATGTAACCACAATAGCTAACCCTTTTAGTTGTGTAATAAAAAACGCCGGATTTCCATAAAACAATCCATCATTACCACCGCTGTTTACATTTTTAGTTGCAAAAATTCCTGTCATTATCATACCCACCATACCGCCAATGCCGTGACAAGGGAAAACATCAAGTGTATCATCCAGCCTTGATTTAGATCTGTAATGAACAGCCACGTTTGATATAAGAGCAGCAACTGCCCCAACAAAAATACTTTGTGGAATTGCGACAAAACCTGCAGCGGGGGTTATGGCGACAAGCCCAACAACTGCCCCGATACAAAATCCAAGTACGGAAGGTTTTTTACCTTTTAATACATCAAAGAACATCCAGGCTAATCCCGCAGCAGCGGCAGCAGTATTGGTAGTTGCAAAAGCTGAAACTGATAACGCATTGGCACCACCTGCAGACCCTGCATTAAATCCGAACCATCCAAACCATAGTAAACCCGTTCCGATAAGAACATAAGGTATATTGGCAGGGGGAATTTCTCTATTTTCAAGATGTACTTTTCTACGTTTTAAAACCAGCGCACCGGCTAAAGCTGCGCAACCTGCAGAAATATGTACAACAGTACCACCGGCAAAATCAAGTACACCCATTTTAAATAAAAATCCTTCGGGATGCCATGTCCAATGTGCAATGGGTGCATATACCAGTAAGCTAAACAAAACAATAAATAATATATAAGAAGCAAAGCGGATTCTTTCTGCCACTGCTCCAACTACCAGGCTTGGTGTTATTATCGCAAACATTAATTGAAAGAGTGCAAATAATGTTAGTGGAATTGTAGGAGCAAGACTCCAGGGAGCACCCGAAGCAACACCTTTGAAGAAAAGGTGTGTCATGGGATTGCCGATTAAGCCACCTATTGATTCGCCAAAACAAAGGCTGTATCCAACAGTTACCCATAGAATACTTACAATACCTGTAGCAACAAAACTCTTGATCATCGTGGAAAGAACGTTTTTCCTATGCACCATTCCTCCATAAAAAAAGGCTAGTCCTGGTGTCATTAAAAATACAAGGGCAGTGGCTACAATAATCCAGGCAATATCTGCAGCAGAGTATTTACCTCCGTCAACAAAATTCTGGATTGAAGGAACAAACAATGCAGCTATAGCAACAATCATCAAAACTATGAATGGTGCGGCATCTTTTAAACTAATCTTTCTCATATAAATTATTTATTTCTTCAAATTTATACAAAAAAGTTAAAAATGTAACCTTTTAAATTATATATAATTAATTATAATATTTTATATATTTTTTCTATTATACTGCAAATCAAATATTTATAAAATATAATACTTTTCCACAATTTATATTGTGGAAAATTAATTTGAATTCACATTTTGTTTAATATGAAAATATTGTCCTTATTACATTAAAAAATTGTGACACTAAAGTTGTTGTAAAAGATTGCTATCTCGGGATTCAAGTAATGAATAACTCATAAGGTATTCATCAACTTTGCGGGCGCACTCTCTTCCTTCGCTTATTGCCCAAACAACAAGAGATTGCCCACGGCGCATATCGCCGGCAGTAAATATTTTAGGAATATTTGTATGGTATGAGTTTTCTATAGATTTTACATTGCCTCTATCATCTAATTCAACCTCTAACTGATTCAATAAACCTTCGTGCTGTGGATGGACAAACCCCATGGCAAGTAGTGCCAGTTCACAAGCAATTTCAGTTTCACTTCCCTCTACCTCAACAAACTGGGCTGGTCTATTGTCTTCGGTAAATTTCCATACCAGGTCAACAATTTTTAGCGCTCTGAGATCACCATTCTCATCTCCTATAAATTCTTTTGTGGCAATAGCCCAATGCCTTTGCACTCCTTCTTCGTGGGAACTTGAAGTTTTTAAGATCATTGGATAAGTTGGCCACGGCATAAAGTCAGTTCGATCTCCGGGAGGCTTAGGCATCAATTCAAATTGCGTAACTGAAGATGCTTTATGCCTGTTCGAAGTTCCAACACAATCACTTCCGGTATCACCTCCTCCTATTACAACAACATTTTTACCAGTTGCAAAAATATCTGCAACTTCTATCTTTTTATGAGCTACCCTGTTATTTTGTTGTGTTAAAAAATCCATCGCAAAATGTATCCCATTCAAATCTCTTCCGGGAATATTCAAATCTCTTGGAATGGTAGAGCCACCGGCTAAAACAATTGCATTATTTTCCCTGAGAAGATCATTTATATTGATATCCTTTCCAACTTCTGCATTGCATCTGAAAACAATTCCTTCTTCTTCCATTAATTGAATTCTTCTGTCAATTACCCATTTCTCTAATTTAAAATCAGGGATGCCATATCTCAATAAACCACCGGGAGCATCATCTCTTTCATACACCACCACAGTATGCCCAGCAGAGTTTAATTGCGAAGCCGCAGCCAATCCTGCAGGACCAGATCCAACAATAGCAATTTTTTTTCCAGTTCTGATATGAGGAATAATTGGCTGTACATATCCTTTATCAAAAGCAATCTCTATTATGTGCTTTTCTATTTCTTCAATTGTGACAGCAGGAGCATTTATACCCAGCACACATGAGGTTTCGCAGGGAGCAGGACAAATACGGCCGGTAAATTCAGGGAAATTATTTGTTGATGAAAGTATCTCATAGGCTTCCTTCCAGCTCTTGCGAAATACTGCATCATTAAATTCAGGGATCACATTTCCCAAAGGGCAACCACTGTGACAAAAAGGTACTCCGCAATCCATGCAACGGGCAGATTGCTGGTTGAGTTTTTCATCAGTATACCTTTCAATAAATTCATCGTAATCATTTACTCTTTCCTGTGGCGGACGCTTTGCAGGAAGCTCTCTTTCAAATTGTAAAAAGCCGATTGTTTTATTCATCCCTCAGTGGGTATAATATTTTAAGAAATTAATTTAACCTTTTACTTAACCAAATTCACAACAGGAGCGGTTCTTTTTTCTTTAAGCACTTTCTTATAATCTTTTGGAAACACTTTCACGAAATTTTTAAGCTGGTTTTCAAAATCATTAAGTAAAAAATTGGCAACCGTGCTGTTAGTATATTGGTAATGCTTACTTATCATTTCATGCAATAATTTTTCATCATCTTCCTCAGGTTTGTCAAGATCAACCATTGCTTTATTACACATTGTATCAAGATTGTGTTGTACATCATACACATAAGCAATACCGCCACTCATGCCAGCGGCAAAATTTCTACCTGTTTCACCAATGATGATAACATTACCACCTGTCATGTATTCGCAGCCATGGTCGCCAACACCTTCTACCACTACGTTTGCGCCGGAATTACGAACAGCAAACCGCTCACCTGCTTTACCCCTGATAAAAACTTCTCCTGAGGTAGCACCATACAAAGCAACATTGCCTACAATAATATTTTCTTCAGCAATAAAGCCTGCATTTTTTGATGGATATATTATAAGTTTTGCGCCGCTTAATCCTTTACCAAAATAATCGTTTGCGTCGCCTTCCAGTTCATGTGTTATACCTCGCGTATTAAATGCTGCAAAACTTTGTCCTGCTGTGCCGGTGAATTTAAAATGAATCGTATCATTCGGCAAGCCGCAAGCTTTGTACAGTTTTGTAATTTCATTTGATAAAATTGTTCCCGTTGTTCTGTCAGTATTTTTTAATGGAAATTCTGCAAATACTTTTTGTTTATTCTCCAGTGCAGGCTTTGCAGCATTTAATAATTTCCAGTCAAGCACTTCACTCAATCCATGATCCTGTTCTTCTGATTTATATAAGCATGTATATTTTGATGCCGGCTGTTTATAAAGAATAGGAGACAGATCAACATTGCGATATTTCCAATGGGTAACATTTTCTTTCTTCTCTAAAAAATCTACCTGGCCTACCATTTCATTGATAGTTTTAAATCCGAGTTCAGCCATTATCTCTCTCAACTCCTGCGTTAAAAATTTAAAAAGATTTACAACATGATCTGCTTCCCCTGTAAAACGTTTACGCAGATCTTTATCCTGTGTTGCAACACCAACAGGGCATGTGTTGAGATGGCATTTGCGCATCATTATACAACCTTCAACTATTAGTGCTGCGGTTGCTACCCCCCATTCTTCTGCGCCAAGCAAAGTTGCAATGGCAATGTCACGCCCTGTTTTTAATTGTCCGTCAGTCTGCACAACTACCCTGCTTCTTAATTTATTTTTTACAAGTGTCTGATGCGTTTCTGCAAGCCCTAACTCCCAGGGCAAGCCTGCATGTTTTATAGAACTTATCGGTGATGCACCCGTGCCTCCATCATGACCGGAAATTAAAATCACATCTGCCTTTGCTTTTGCAACACCTGCTGCAATAGTTCCCACCCCAGCTTTGGAAACAAGCTTTACATTTATTCTTGCTTTACGATTTGCATTTTTAAGATCAAAAATTAATTGAGCAAGATCTTCAATTGAATAAATATCATGATGCGGTGGTGGTGATATCAAACCAACTCCAGGAGTTGCATGACGAACTTTACCGATCCACTCATCTACTTTATCTCCGGGTAACTGTCCACCTTCGCCCGGCTTAGCACCTTGTGCCATTTTGATTTGCAATTCATCAGCTTCCGTTAAATACAAACTGGTTACACCAAATCTTGCAGAAGCAACTTGTTTGATGGCGCTTCGCATTGAATCACCATTAGGCAATTTATCATAACGGCTTTCATCTTCACCACCTTCGCCAGTATTACTTTTTCCGCCAAGCCTGTTCATTGCAATAGCTAATGTAGTATGGGCTTCCCATGAAATTGAACCGAACGACATTGCTCCTGTAGCAAAACGTTTGTAAATATTTTCCGCCGGTTCTACTTCGTCAATCGAAATAGAGGGACGGTTATGTTTGAACTGGAATAAACTTCTTAGCGTTACTGCTTTTTCACTTTGCTCATCTACAAGTTTTGAATATTTTTTGAAAATATTATAGTCATTTAATCTTGTTGAATATTGCAGCAGGTGAATGGTTTGCGGATTAAATAAATGAAACTCACCTTTTCTTCTCCATGAATAAATTCCACCTGCCTGCAAACCATTTACCGGCATACTTGATTTAGTGAAAGAGAAAAAATGCTTAGATAAAGTTTCCTTCGCAATCTCATCAAGACCCATTCCTTCTATCCTTGAAATGGCTCCTGTAAAATATTTATCAACAACAGATTTATTTAATCCGATGATCTCAAAAATCTGTGCACCCTGGTAACTCTGTAATGTTGAGATCCCCATTTTTGAAAACACCTTCAACAAGCCATCACAAATGGCTTTTATATAATTCTTTCTTAGCTCGTGCCATGGTAGATCTGTTTCTAAAGATCCATTGGTTTTCATATTTCTTATGGTCGCCAATGCCAGGTAAGGATTAATTGCAGTAGCGCCAAAGGCTACCAAACATGCAAAGTGATGTACTTCCCATGCATCGCCTGATTCAACTACTAAACCAACCTGCCCACGCAAATTTTTTCTTATGAGATGGTGGTGAACAGCTGCCGTTGCCAATAAAGATGGAATCGGCGCATGCTCGGAATCAATAGCCCTGTCCGATAATATCAAAACTTCAAAACCATCCTGAACGGCATCAACAGCATACCTGCATAATCGATCTAAACCTTTTTGTAATGAACCAGGTTTGCCATCAGCAACAAAATATGTTTGTAAAGTTTTTGCCTGGAAGATCCCTGTATCAATACTCCTGAGTTTTTCCAGTTCGCCACTTTGCAATATGGGCTGCTTTAATGCTACACTATGGCAATGGCGTGGATCTTCATCCAATAAATTTCCGTTGTTGCCAACAAATGTAACAAGACTCATAATTAATTGCTCACGGATAGGATCAATTGGAGGGTTAGTAACCTGCGCAAATAATTGCTTAAAATAACTGGATAAATGTTGTGGCTGATCGCTGAGGATTGCCAGGGGAACATCTGTACCCATTGAACCAATCGGTTCCTTTGCATGCACAGCCATTGGGGTAATTATAGCATCAATATCCTCACGGCTATAACCAAATGCTTTTTGATATTTTAAGACTGATTCATCTGAAAGATGGGTAAACGTTACCCTTGGTTTATCTAATTCATCAAGGCGTATCTTATATTTATTGAGCCACTCCTCATAGGGTTTTTGCGAACATATTTGTTGTTTTAATTCTTCATCACTTATAATTCTTCCATTCTCAAGATCTACCACAAACATTTTACCCGGTTGCAATCTTCCCTTTTCTTTTATTAGCTCGGGCGCAATTGGCAATACACCTGTTTCTGATGCCATGATAACTCTGTCATCTTTTGTTAAGCAATATCGTGATGGACGTAAACCATTTCTGTCTAAGGTGGCGCCAATTAATTTTCCATCAGTAAATGTTATAGAAGCCGGGCCATCCCAGGGTTCCATAAAGGATGCATGAAATTCATAAAATGCTTTTTTTACCGGATCCATTTGCTCGTTACCATCCCATGCTTCCGGTATCAACATCATCATAACATGCGGCAATGAACGCCCACACAACAATAATAATTCGATCATATTATCCAGGCATGCAGAATCAGATTGACCTTCATCAACAACCGGCAACAACAATTCCATTTCTTCTTTAGTAAAATAAGGAGAAGTAAAATTTCTCTCACTCGTTCTAAGCCAGTTTAAATTTCCCTGCAAAGTATTTATCTCTCCATTGTGTGCAATGTAGCGGAAGGGCTGAGCCAGCTTCCATGATGGAAACGTGTTGGTAGCAAAACGGGAATGTATCAAACCAAATGCTGATACAATTCTTTTATTGCT
Source organism: Chitinophagaceae bacterium (assembly GCA_046594375.1). GTDB lineage: Bacteria > Bacteroidota > Bacteroidia > Chitinophagales > Chitinophagaceae > Ginsengibacter. The sequence continues at coordinate 458 of JBKJSX010000108.1, read as the reverse complement.
AAGGTCAGGGAAATAATTTCGTAACTGCAAGCTTGTAAGCTGGCCTTTATAAATTACTGTTTTGTAAGAAAGCGATGCAACGTAAAACCCCACTGCATCTTTTTTTACCGTGTTGTTTATTGTTTGGGTTGAATAATTTCTTAATATGAATAATTTGCGTTCAAAATCCTCAGGGTTATTAATATGATCAGGACATGCAATAAATACTTGTTCAATTTCAGGTTCTACAGATAAAGCTGTAAGCCCTATATCATCAGCATTCACAGGCACTTTGCGAAAGCCCAGTATTTCTAATCCAACTTTTTCCGCAGAGCGGTTAAATATGTCGCGGCATTCTTCTTTTAAACGAATGTCTTTCGGGAAAAATAAAACACCAACTCCATATTTGCCATAAGATGGCAGATGAATACTCAGTTTTAAACATTCATCAAAAAAGAATTCATGCGGTGTTTGAATAA
>JBKJSX010000131.1:0-6109 GCA_046594375.1 Chitinophagaceae bacterium | reverse complement strand
TGTTTAAATATTCTACTCCACTAACCACATCCCACATATCTCCTATACCCAGGTTGCCAACATTAAGAGAACGGAATTTTTCTCCATAGCCAGCACTGCCTCTATAGTTAACACGCAGTACCAATGCGCCCTTTTCCACCCACTGCATTATAGGATAAACATAAGTTGGCGTAGGATCTGGCAAATCAATGCCCGTTGGCCCGCCATGGATAACAACCAGCAAAGGATATTTCTTTTTACTATCAAAATTTTTGGGCTTTAATAAAATGCCTTCTATCATCGCATCATCCTTACTCTTCCATTGTATTACTTCATTATCAGGTGTGTTCCAGGTTGCTATTTGTGCGCTGCTGTTACTGATCTTTTTTAATGGTTGATTAAACCGCCATAAATAAATTTCGTTTAATGTGTTATAATTTCTTCCTGCAATAGCAATTAAATCTGTGTTTTTACCAAAGGATGCACTACTTGCCAGGTCAATTGAAATAGGCAATGCTTTTGTTGAACCTGTTTTACTATCTACTGAATATATTTTTTGTTTTGTTTTTTCATACGCAACTAAAAACAATCCTTTCTCATTCCAGTCTACTACAGATTTATTTTCATTAATGTCCTCGGCTATTTCTTTGCTGGCTTTTGAAGCCATATAGTAAATGAACAAATGGTTGTTTTTAAAAAAACTTGTAATTGAATCTGTAAGTGTGGAGCTGTAAACAAATGCACTTCCATCAAAATTCCAATCATTAAAAAAATCTCCTGTAGCATTACTTACCACTGTCGTCATTTTTTTTGTAGCTACGTCCAGCAGTACTATATCTGATGTAATGCCGGAGTTTATTAAGGGATTTGTTTGTCGATTAAATGCAATGGTTTTCCCATCAGGACTCCAGGCAAAACCACCTACCGTAAAATCTCCTTCTGTAAGTCTTTTTGCAACCGGCAGCGAAAAACATTCCTGACCTTTTATTTTTTTTACATCAGTTTTTGCAGAATCTTTATTAACCGGGTAACAAGGCAACTGCCCAGCCATCATCACTGAGTCGTAATTAAAATTCAGTAACCACAAATGTGTTTGTTTGTATTCCTCCCCTTCAACTCCAAAAGCGCCAAAGCGTTCTTTCAAATTCTTATCTTTTTTACTATCAGCTTCTGATTTTGCATACACTATTTTACTGCCATCAAAGTTCCAATCGTAACTGTTGATACCATCTTCGTCTTTAGTTACCTGTAATGCTTCCCCACCATTTACCGGGATGATGTATATCTGTGTCTTATCACCACGGTCGGCAAGAAAACTTACAAACTTATTATCCGGGGTAATTCTTGCAGCAAAGCTATTGCCTTTTGCAGTTCTGGTTAATGGCATAGGAGCTTCCCCTTCATGTGACATCCATAGCTCAGCATCGTAACTATTATTAGCCCAATCAGTAGACGTAACTGTATACACTACAATTTTTCCATCAGCAGAAATTATGGGATTGTTGGAGTTTTTGAGGCTGATCCATTTTTCAAAAGAAACAGAACTATTTTTTTGCGCAATAGAGTTTGATACAAAGAAAAATAATAAGAGGAACGAAAAAGATTTCATAAGCTTTATTTTGAAGTGGAAATAAATATACAAATAAAGCCGGGACACTGAAGAGAAACCCCATCCCCACAAATTTTTTATTTTAATGTGAGTCCCTACTAAAGCCCCCTTCCCGAAAGGAAAGCCCATCCCCACAATTTTTTATTTTAATGCAAGTCCCTACTGAAGCCCCTTCCCCGAAAGGAAGGGGGAGAAAGTATTACTCTAAAATAAGTAAGTAAAAAATTTCTTCTATAAAAGAAAAAACAAATTGCCAACAAACTAACCATCCAAGATCCCCCTTCGGAGAACAGGGTGCATTATCCCTACGAACTTTTTATTTTAATGCAAGTCCCTATTAAAGCCCCTTCCCGAAAGGAAGGGGGGAACGTATTAATTAAAATAGGTAAGAAAATTTCTTTATAAAAGAAATACAAAATACAATTAAACTAACAATACAAGTTTCCCCTTCGAGGGACAGGGGGTTATGTAACCCACTTAAGTTGTTCTGTTTCTAAAGAGTTTACAAACGGAATGTTTTCTTCCTGCGCTTTGTTCCATTGTTTTTTAAGATCGTAATACCAGCGGGCCTGTGTATCAGGATCGCCAACCAGCATCAGTTTGGGGTCAGTGTCCAAACCTTCTTTTAATTTCTGGAAGATACCTACATCCTGCCCGATAAATGTTTTACCCAATGCTTTTAAAGGAAGCCAAAGCGCTTTTGCGAGAGCAAGATTTGTATAAACAAAATGATTTAGTTCAGTGGTTTTTTCGCCAAGAGGCGTAAGTGTTGTTATAGAGATTATCTCGTTCTTCTCACCCATTTTTATGTGCTCTATCCTCACACCGGGAATTTGGAAATCTATCTCTGTTGATTTACCGCCTTTTAAAACTTTATACCCTTTGGAGTTAGTGGATGGTGCATGCCTGCTCATTTTAAAACCCATGGGTGATGGTTCAAAATGTTTTTCTTTTATTCTTAAAGATTTTTTTGAGCGCCAAAACCACGACTGGTGCACAAACGTAACGTGTGCCGGGTCTATTAAACCTATTACCGAATGATCAATGTTTGTGGGAAGAACAACCTTTTCAATATGCCTGAATTTTTTATTGCTGTCGAGCAAGAGGTCGGGCATTTTATTTATTGGTGTGTTGTCACTTAATTTTTTATCGGGAATATAAACCCAAATAACGCCGTTAACTTCTTTACACGGATAGCTGCCAACTTTTATTTTATTTACATTGATATTATTATCTGGTGCAAGTGCCGGAATTTCTGTGCAGGTTCCTTGCGTGTCAAACTTCCATCCGTGGTAACAACATTGAATGCATTTGCCATCAAACCATCCATACGATAAAGGCACACCTCTGTGTGGACAATTATCTTTCATCGCAAATGGATTATTATTATCATCTCTTCCAAAAACGATCTTCTCGCCCAATATTTCTTTAGATACTAATTTTTTACTCTTAATCTCACTGCCAAAGAAAGCAACATACCAAAGATTTTTAAGAAATAATCCGGCTTCAGCGGGCATGATTTGTAATTAAGTTCTGGAAAATTAATGCATAAAAATTATGCGGTAATGATTGAAGAATTACGGGGTTGAAAAATATAAAGATCTATAAACTGCTTAATATTTTATTTACTTCCACTTTATCCATTTCTTTTATAGCTTCAGCAATGTGGTTTGCGTCAATACCAATTTCATTATACAACTGTTTTGGAGAACCATGTTCTACTATCACATCCGGTATGCCCATTATCTTCACATCTGCTTTATAATTGTGTGCTGCCATAAATTCTAAAATTGCAGAGCCAAATCCACCGACAACAGTTCCATCTTCAATCGTAATTATTTTATTGTATTTGCTAAAAACTTCGTGAAGCATTTCTTCATCAATAGGTTTTACAAAACGCATATCATAGTGTGCAGGATCAATTCCATCACGCTTTACATCTCTAATTGCTTCTGCTGCAAAGTTGCCGGGGTGACCGAAAGATAAAATTGCAATCTCTTTACCGTCTTTTATTTTTCTTCCTGTGCCGATTTTAATTTCCTTCATTTCTGTTCTCCATTCTGCTTTTACTGCTTCGCCTCGTGGATAACGTATTGAAAATGGATTTTTTATTTTTTCTAATTGCGAAGTGTACATCAGGTCTCTCAATTCCCTTTCATTCATCGGTGCACTAACTATCATGTTAGGTATGCAGCGCATGTAAGCAATATCATAAGCGCCGTGATGTGTAGGTCCGTCTTCGCCTACAAGCCCTGCCCTGTCTAAACAAAACACAACGGGCAAATTTTGTATCGCAACATCATGCACAACCTGGTCGTAAGCACGCTGCATAAATGACGAATAAATATTGCAGAAAACTTTCATGCCCTGTGTTGCCAAACCTGCGCTAAGTGTTACGGCATGTTGCTCACAAATACCAACATCAAAAGCACGATGCGGCATTTTCTCCATCATAAATTTTAAAGAAGACCCGCTTGGCATTGCAGGCGTAACTGCCATTATCTTATCGTTCTTTTCTGCAAGTTCAATTATTGTATGCCCAAATACATCCTGGTACTTTGGAGGCTGAGGAATATCAAATAGCTTTTTATGTATTTGACCGGTAACCTTATCGAACAAACCGGGTGCATGCCATTTGGTTTGATCTTTTTCTGCGAGTTCATAGCCCTTACCTTTTACAGTTTTTATATGCAGCAATTTTGGACCGTCAATATCTTTTAGATCTTTTAAAGTATCAACAAGCTTGGTGATATTATGTCCATCAATAGGGCCGAAGTAACGAAGCCTTAATGCCTCAAATAAATTACTGCTCTTGCTCACCATTCCTTTTAAGCTTGCCTCAAACTTTGAGGCCATGTTGCGGGAAAAAGTTTTTCCTACCGGAAGTTTGCCCAATGCTTTCCAGAAATCATCACGAATTTTATTATAGGTGTGAGAAGTGGTTATGTCAGTAAGATATTCTTTTAACGCACCAACATTAGGGTCGATGCTCATGCAGTTATCATTTAAGATGATAAGCAAATTGCTATTCTCAATGCCTGCATGATTCATTGCTTCAAAAGCCAGACCTGCCGTCATAGCGCCATCGCCAATAATAGCAACATGCTGGCGATCAGTTTCACCTTTATAATGAGAAGCCATGGCCATACCGAGTGCTGCAGAAATAGAAGTAGAAGAATGACCCACTCCAAATGTATCATACTCACTTTCGGTACGCTTTGGGAAACCACTAAGTCCGTTATATTTTCTATTGGTTGAAAAATTATCCCTGCGCCCTGTAAGTATTTTATGCCCGTATGCCTGGTGACCAACATCCCAAACCAATTGATCATAAGGTGTATCAAAAACGTAATGCAATGCAACTGTTAACTCAACAACGCCAAGGCTTGCACCAAAGTGACCTCCGTACACACTTACCACATCAATGATATACTGACGCAACTCATCGCACAAGTTTGGAAGCTGGTTACGCTTAAGCTTTTTAATATCTGCGGGAGAGTTTATCGTTGCCAGAAGTGGTCCGGGAGTAATTTCCATTATTAAATATTATTTGTAAAAATACAAAAACCCTCTGAATCTCCCTAAAGAGAGACTTTGGGGAATAATTTTATAAGCTGATCTCATCCCGACAAGAGAACTACAAACTTGCTTCATATTGATTCAAATTAAGTATAAGATCGGGATCAGGGGAGTTGGCTAAATATTTACCTGCTTCGCTCAATTTACAAACGCCGGGATAGTCACCTTTATTGGTTCGTATATCTTTTATTATTTGAAAATGCAAATGCGGAGGCCAGTTGCCGTTTTCTTTGGGGTTACCAAAATGACCGATAACATACCCGCGAATGATGTATTGAAATTCAGTAACCTTAGCAATGTCATCAAGGCTTAAATGACCGTACAATGTATAAAATGTAACGGTATCCAATTGGTGAAGCAGGATCAATGTAGCTCCATAATCTCCAAAGTTTTTATTATACGCATAGCTGTGAACCATTCCGCCTAAGGGTGCGTACACTTTTGTGCCTTCTTCTCCCCAAATATCAATACCAAGGTGAAGACGCCGTGGCTCTTCGCTCGATGATAGTGCATCAAATACTTTACTTCTTTCATACAATCCTCTTAACTCATTGTATCCGCCGATGCCAAACTTTGCTTTTGCTTTTTTTAATTTTTCATTTACGTAAGATGAAAATTTTTCTGTATCACCAAGATCAAATTGTAAAAGATCCTTATTGTCTTTTGTAAGATCAAGATGAAATAATTTTTCTTTGGCAGGATCGAACTCCACCACCCTATGAAAAGTATGGGCATGCGCTTTTAACCGCTCCTGTAATATATTATCCTGTTGGTTCATCTAAGCTGATTAATTAATACATTGCAAGTTCATCATTTTAAAACAATTTTTTTTTATATGCAAAGATTTACATGCTTTTTAACGGCGATATTTTTTGTGAGTGTTTCACTTGCGCAAACCAATGCTTTATGGCTAAGGTATCCATCCATTTCTCCTGATGGAAA
>JBKJSX010000187.1:0-5408 GCA_046594375.1 Chitinophagaceae bacterium | reverse complement strand
GCCAGCATTTAAAAGAAGCTGTTAACAATATGCTTTCAGGAAAAGATGTTGTTTTAAAAGAAAGCCGCAGCATGGGTTGCACAATAAACAGGAAGGAGTGATTAGGATTTTTTAGATTATAAGATTTATTTTTAAAATGAATAATTCTTATTCTTAATAATCTTTTTAATCTACCTAAATCCTGGGTCACGAACTATAGTGCTTTCTTCAATTCATCTTCAAACTCTATCGCTCTTAATTGTTGTTCGAAAAATTTTCTGTAACCTGTTTTAGGATTTATAATCAGTGTTGACGGTATCCCTCCCATCCATGCCTTATCAACTTTAGGACAGAAGTAATCTGCATTGGTCTCATTAAGCCATACAATTTGATTGGTATATTTATTCTTGGCTGCAAAGGATTTTATCTTAACGGGATATTCATCTTTAAGGTCCATACTTACTAACAGGAGCTTTACTTTCTTGTCTTTGTATTTATTTACAATTGTTTGAAAATAAGGAATTTCCTCATTACAAGGTTTGCAGAACGTTGCCCAAAAATTTATCACTAATACTGAATCGGATTTACTTATGTAATCCTGCAGTTTTACAACTTTCCAGGAAGCTATAGTTTGCCCTTTTGCAGAGATGATACCCGTTAATAACAGGAATACGAATAGAGTTTTCAAATGATTCATAATGCAAAATACAGCCTAAAAATTTTAATTTTAAAATTTCGGTGACTCATTTAACAGTTTTGTGCTTTACTTAAATCAAACTATTTTCGCAACTCAATTTAAAACTTCTCTATTCCCTTTAGGGAAATGGGTAAAATCATTTTTATATGGCTTACGACGTAATAGTTTTAGGAAGCGGCCCGGGCGGATATCCTGCTGCTATCAGGGCATCTCAACTCGGTAAAAAAGTTGCAATTGTTGAAAGAGAAAGTCTGGGTGGCATTTGCTTAAACTGGGGTTGTATCCCTACAAAAGCATTACTTAAAAGTGCACAGGTTTATGAATATGCAAAACACGCTGCCGATTATGGAGTTGATGTGAGTGATCCAAAGCAGAATTTTGATAAAATAATAAAACGAAGCAGAGGTGTTGCTGATAAAATGAGCAAGGGTGTTCAGTTTCTTATGAAGAAAAATAAGATAGATGTTATAATGGGTGACGGAAAATTTTTGGCTCCCGGAAAATTAGAAGTAACTGCTGCTGATGGGAAAAAGCAAACGCTGGAAGCAAAAAATATAATTATTGCAACCGGCGGAAGAGCAAGGCAACTTCCTTCTATGCCGATTGATGGTAAAAAAATAATTGGTTATCGTGAAGCTATGGTTCTGCCTCAACAGCCAAAAAGTATGCTGATAGTTGGTTCCGGGGCGATAGGATCTGAGTTCGCTTATTTCTATAACAGTATTGGAACAAAAATTACCATCGTAGAATTTTTGCCAAGAATTGTTCCTGTGGAAGACGAAGACATTTCAAAAGAGTTGGAAAAACAATTTAAAAAACAGGGGATGGAAATATTAACTAATAGCGAAGTGCTAAGTGTTGATACAAAAGGCGACGGCATAAATGCAAAAGTAAAAACAGCAAACGGAGAAATTACTCTTACGGCTGATATCATTTTAAGCGCTGTAGGCGTAGTGGCTAATATTGAGGGTGTGGGTTTGGAAGATTTAGGTATTAAAATGGAAAAAGGAAAAATTATTGTTGATGCTAATCAGCAAACAAATGTTCCCGGTATTTATGCCCTTGGGGATTGTACGCCATACCAGGCACTGGCACATAAAGCCAGTAAAGAAGGGATAAATGCTGCAGAACATCTGGCAGGGCATAAACCTGAACCTATTGATTATAACAACGTTCCAGGCTGTACCTATTGTTCTCCTGAAATTGCTTCTGTTGGCCTTACAGAGAAGGCGGCAAAGGATGCAGGCTATGAAATTAAGGTTGGCAAATTTCCATTTATAGCAAGTGGTAAGGCAAGCGCAGCAGGTGCAACAGAAGGTTTTGTAAAAGTAATTTATGACGCAAAATATGGCGAATTTTTAGGATGCCACATGATAGGAAGTAATGTTACAGAAATGATCGCTGAAGCAGTTGTTGCCCGTAAATTAGAAACAACCGCACACGAAATATTGAATGCTATTCATCCACACCCGACAATGAGTGAAGGACTGAAAGAAGCTACTGCCGTGGCTTACGGAGAAGCGATAGATTTATAAAATTTATGGGTTTAGGTTTTAGAGTTATTAATTAAAGTTTGTGTCTGCAGAAACATTTTTTAATCCTATACTCTTCTAATCTTATCAATCATTGTTCTCACGGACTAATAATTATTTCCAAAAACTTTACGAAGAATTTCAGTAACTCTTGCTGCAGGATCTTTTCTAATTTTTTGTTCCTGCAAACCAATATGATAAAATAACCCACCCAAAGCTTTTTCTGTTACATAAGCGCCAAGATCAGTGTTAACAGGGTTCCTGCTAAACTTATTGTATACGGAGAATACATCAGCCCAATATTTTGTAGCATCTACATCAGTTAATGATCTATCAATTACAGGACGAAATGCATTGGTTAATTGTTGCGTGGTTGTTCGCTTTAAATATTCCGTTGCCGCAAAATCTCCGCCACGCAAAATGCCAACAGCATCATTAATGGTCATTTGCTTTATTGAGTTCAAAAAAATAGTACCAACATATTTGGATGCATCTTCGGCCGCCCTGTTCATAGATAGGATAGCTTTATCAACCGTTTTTCCAAAGCCAACATCTCTTAAAGTTTTTTCAACCTTCAGTGCTTCGGGCGGCATTAGTATTCTTATAATATCATCACCAAAAAAACCATTTAGTAAAGAGAGTTTTTTTGTAGTTGTATCTGTACCTACACGCAAAGCTTCTTTAAGCCCTGCAATAATTTCTGTATTGTTGGAGTTGCCTGTAACGTCTCCAATTGTTCCCAGCACCTGCTTTGCCGTCTCACAACCTGAAAACGATGTGGCGATGAAAAGTATAACTACAATAGTTTTTTTCATAAATTAGTTTTGTTTAAATATGTCAAGTAAGATGCCAGTTATCAAACAAAAAGATCTATTAAAAAATTTAGTTAACATTTTCGCTAATTTGAGTGCAAAAAAGAAAAATAAAATGGTAAAGATAGCTGTACTTGGCGCAGGGATGGTGGGAAGAGCAATGGCTCTAGATCTTGCAAGGAACTTTGATGTAACATCAATTGATATAAATGAGAACTCATTAAATATCTTACAAAATAAAAACCCTTTGATCAAAACGCTTCAACAGGATTTGAGTGATCATAAAAATTACCCCGTGCTTTTACTTCCTTTCGATTTTGTTGTTAGTGCGGTTCCCGGTTTTATGGGTTTTAAAATATTGGAGGCGGTAATATTTTCTAAAAAAAATGTTGTTGACATTTCCTTCTTCCCTGAAAATGCTTTGGAGCTTGATAAACTTGCAAAAGAAAATAATGTAACTGCTATTGTAGATTGTGGGGTAGCGCCAGGTATGAGCAATTTGATTCTTGGATATCATAATAAAAAAATGCAAATTGAAAATTTTGAATTCATGGTGGGAGGTTTGCCCAAAGAAAAAATAAAACCATTTGAATATAAAGCACCCTTCTCTCCTATTGATGTGATTGAAGAATATACAAGACCTGCAAGATTTATTGAAAATGGAAAATTAGTAACTATGCCTGCATTAACTGATGCAGAACTAATACAATTTGATAACGTGGGAACGCTGGAATCCTTTAATACAGATGGTTTGCGGTCGTTACTGTTTACCATGCCCGGCATACCAAATATGAAAGAAAAAACATTGCGCTACCCGGGTCATATTGATCTTATGAAGGCATTGATTGCAGGTGGATTTTTTGACGAAGAAAAGATCGGATATAAAGGCATACAAATTTCTCCGCTTGAATTTTCATCTTCTATTCTTTTTAAACAATGGAAACTTGGTGAAGAGGAAGAAGAGTTTACGGTTATGCAAATAAAAATTACAGGAAAAGAAAATGGAACAAAAAAAACAATAGTATACGACCTTTATGACGAATATGATGTTGCAACGAAAACATCGTCAATGGCACGCACAACAGGCTACACCTGCACTGCAGTGATTAATCTTCTTATAAATAATTTGTTCAATGAAAAAGGAGTATTTCCGCCGGAATTGATCGGAAGGTATGAGAAATGCTTTACTTTTATTTTGGATTATTTGAAGGAAAGAAATGTGATCTACCATAAAAAGGAAACACTGGTCTGACTCCCGAAGTTTCAGGACAAGCTGTCCCGGACTGACCAAAATAAAAAAAATTATTCCTTTACAAACCTTACGCTTTTATTCCCCTTGCTATCGCCTATTTTCACAAAGTAAATACCTGCTGGCAGATGCTGAATTGTAATTGAAGTTTTTTGAGTCAGCAACAATTGTGAAATAACAACACCACCATAAACATTGCATATCTTAGCTGTTTGCCCGATGTCAGAAACATTTTTGGTTTCGATGTTTATGAATTTTATGGCAGGATTAGGGAACAAGGAAATGGTTGATTTTGTTGAAACAGTACCAATAACCACTGCGCCACCCTGAACTGAACTACTATCGCATACTGAAGAATTTAAAAAAGAATTTCTTGCACCACCTATTGCAAACATGCTTCTCATTTTTACTGCCTGCCCTTTGCTAAACATATACATACAGGCATCATCAGTAAAATCCATAAAGTTCATGAACATATCTCCATTACCATTTATTGAACATGCAGTTTTATGGGGAAATGATGGACATCCATTATTATAATTTTGTTGTGGAGGTGTGTCTGCAATACCATCATCACCGCAATTTGCATCACCCCAAAGATGTTTTAATCCTAACCAATGCCCCGCTTCGTGTGTAAGTGTTCTTCCTTTATTAAAAGGCACTGCTAAATTTCCTGTGGTCCCAAAAACATTATACTGAATAACCACACCATCTTTATCTTCCTGACCACCAGGAAGACTTGAGTAACCAAGACTTCTTCCAAATAAATTACAAACCCAGATATTTAAATATCTTTTTGAATCCCAGGCATTGTCTCCGCCCTGTGCAGAAAATTTCATAGCATCATCAGTAGTAAAGCTTAGTTCTGATGTGTATTTACGAATGATGCCAGTTGTTGCTTTACCTGAAGCATCAATTTTTGCCAGACAAAAAACAATTCTTGAATCACCTGCAAGATTTGCAAACGGCGCAGGAATATTTGCAGCATCAGCATTTAATTTGCGGTAGTCGTTGTTTAATGACTTAAGCTGTGAAAGAATTTGTGCATCACTGATATTTTGCGCAACAGTATTGTACAATAGATGAATTACAACTGGTATGGTAATTACTTCATTTAATATTGTATCTCTTGCAGGTTT
>JBKJSX010000079.1:0-12843 GCA_046594375.1 Chitinophagaceae bacterium | reverse complement strand
TGCTGCCTTGTATGAATTGCATAGACTATTCTTTACAAAAATCATACAGTGCCTGGGCAATTCACATAGTGTGTATATTTGGTTGGCAGCAGAAAGTTTTTTCACAAACTCTCGTTGGTGGCAATTTTAAAAGACCTCAAAAAATACGATGGATAGAACATATAGATACTTAGGGTACTTTTTGCTTTTGTTAATCCCCTTGACATTTGCAGGCTTTTACAAAACCTACTTTGAACCTTTTCCAAACTTCGGTAAAAATATAGATATATATATTCATATTCATGCCGTCATTGCTTCCCTTTGGATTGCTATTTTAATTGTTCAACCTTTTTTAATTGTCAATAAAAAGATTGCACTTCATCGTAGCGTTGGTAAACTTTCCTACGTTGTTTTTCCGTTACTAATCATTTCATTTATTCCCCGAATAATAAAGACAATTAATTCCGGAGATATCCAATTCTTATTCTTCCCATTGGCTGACGGATTTCTACTTGTTACATTTTACGTGTTGGCGATATATTATAAAAAGAAAACTGCCAAACACATGAGGTATATGATTGCCTCTGCTCTGGTTTTAATGGGACCAACTTTCGGACGTATTGGACCAAACTTATTAGGTTGGTCAGAGCTTTCAACACAAAATGTAGAGTATGCGATTATTTATACCATCTTGGTTATTCTTATATTATATGACCTAAAAAATAAAAGAAAATTTCAGCCATACTTAATTGCAATTGTTGGCTTTGTTATTCACCAATTGGTTTATTATTGGGTATTCCTATAATTAAAGTGACAGTTTATATACAACTATTATAACTTAGTGACATTTCCATAGACGAGAAAAACTGCCACCAACATGAGTATCCATTGTACCTAATGGCAGAGAGACGGGATAATATTGTAGATCAATTAAATTTCTTTTGAAAGAGAAAGATTGAAGTGTTTTGAATCAACCTTTCCCCTTCTCAAAATTTTTTTTCGTCATTTCAAATTTAGTAATTTTTTTTAATCAACATACTTCAGCATCCATTGAGTAGTCAAAATAGTTTTTTGCTTAGTCCTGTTATCGGGAGTGGCAAAAATTTCGCTACAGTTCTTCTTTTGTTTTTTTGTTGAGTTTTACGCTTAGTCCCTTCCCTTGGTTATTGAAAAAAGAGTGGCGTAAAAGCAGGCTGTCAGCAGGGTTTACTACAAGGCATTCAATGCCCAGTGCCGTTAATTGCCTTTGTATCCAAAAGCCAAATTTGCCAGCTTCGTAAACCGCTTTGTAATGTGCCCCCGGGTAGTGTTGTTGTAAATATTTGGCCATGATGTGGGGGTCAGGCTTTTGATGAACATTCTTTACAAACATGTCATTTAAATGAATGCCCAGATTCCAGCTGGCTTTGTGAATATCCATTCCCACGTAGATATTTTGTCCTGAAAAATTTGAATTAATTTTATCCATGTTGTTGAGGTTTTTGTAATAAAATTAAAAGTTACTGTAGCGGTTTTATATTGACTACTTTTTTAACTGCCTCAACAGCTTTTTAGGTTACATGGAGACTTGCTGCAAGTGTGGCAGGACGTTGTAACCTTCGGCTTTAGTTTGTCTCGTCCTGAAATAGGTTGTCTACAAAACAACCAAAAATGGAATTAAAAGAAAATGGCAACAATACAGACGAAGAACATTTAGATATCCCTTCAAACATTTCATCGAAAAATCCTTCCGATGAAATTATTCCTACTACTGACACAGAGGCAATTAACTCTTTTTTTAAATACTCTATCGAATCTCCACCTTCAGTTTCTAAGTCAGAATCACACCACTTTCAACCTGACAATAAAAACCCTACATTTGCCCTTACAAAGACAATTTTGAAAAGAGTATTCAACATATTGTTTTTAGCATTTTACACACTCGGGACTTTGTGTTTACCAATGGGTGACTTCGCTATGCTCAAAGACCTCCCAGAAAGATTTCGACATTGCAAAGCAACAGAGGATAGAGACTTAAACGTTTTTGAATTTCTTACAGAGCACGTTTCAGCTATCGGACAATTAATAGAACGTGCAGAGCACGAAGCTGAAGAGGACGGAGATAAGCCACACGAACCAATTCAAAGCATTAATTGTGGACAGACGATAGTTTTTGTTATTTCGCAATTTGCATTTTCAATTACACAATTTTATCTCATTGATGTAAAACAACACCCCATTCATATCGACATATTTTTCACATCGGACTATATCTCCAAATTATTCCGTCCTCCAATAGTTGCTTGATTTTTTCTCGGTTGCTTTTTCGTAAAGCAACAAATCTTTTTGTTTAATAATTATTCAAGTAACAATGAAAAAAATAATTTTCGTTGCTATGGCACTTGTGTGTGCCTATGCGACAAGTTTTGCTCAAAGCAAAACACCAATGGCTGTTACGACAGCGTTCAGTCAGAAATTTCCAAACGCTACTAAAGTAAAGTGGGACAAAGAAAATGCTCACGAATGCGAGGTTTCGTTTATTTGGAAAGGCGAAAAACATTCCGCAAACGTTAGCGATACTGGCGAATGGTTAGAAACTGAAAGTCCAATTTCTTTTACTCAGCTTCCCGAAAAGGTGCAGGCTACGTTTAATTCTGCTCACAAAAGAGCAACAATTAAAGCCGTTGCCAAAATTGAAACTTCAAAAGGCATAACAAAATTTGAAGTAGAGTTTAAGCAAGGTGTAAAAACAGTAGAGTTGTTCTACACCGCAGATGGAACAGAAATAAAGGAATAATAAACCAAACAGCGGCATGCAAAAGGCGTGCTGCTGTTTTTAATTTTAATCAAAATGACAAAATATAAAATAGCATCATTCATAATAATACTATGTTCTATTTCAAACTCATTTGCACAAAATAAAACCGTTGCCATTTCAGGAACTGTAAAAGACAAAACAGCTAAAACGGTTCTGCCCTTTGTGAACGTAATTTTGAAAACAGAAAAGGACACAGTATTTGTGACAGGCACAGTAAGCAATGAGGAAGGAAGGTTCACGCTTTCCAACATCAAACCCAATGATTACTTTCTTGAAGTTTCCTACATCGGCTATACTACTAAGCGACAAACTTTATTTGTTGGAACACTTTCCGAATTTTTAGAAGTGCCATCGATTGAACTTGAAGAAAGCAGTCAAACTTTAAGCGAAGTAGCTGTTACTGCCAAGCAAGATGAAGTAAGCGGAAAAATGGATAAAAAAACTTTTTCTGTTGCAGACAACATAAGCCAAAGCGGTGGTTCAGTTTTACAAACTATGCAAAACTTGCCCGGTGTTATTGTGCAAGACGGCAAAGTGCAATTGCGGGGAAGCGACAAAATAACCGTGCTAATTGATGGTAAACAAACAGCTTTAACAGGTATGGGAAGCCAATCTGGTTTAGATAATATTCCTGCCTCTGCTATTGAAAAAATTGAAATCATCAACAATCCTTCTGCTAAGTATGATGCAAACGGAAACGCAGGCATCATCAACATCATTTACAAGAAAAACAAGAAAGACGGATTTAACGGAAAGGTTGGATTAACAGGCGGTTTAGGTTCATTGTGGGTGCGAAAGGAGAATTTGCCAAGCATTCGTCCGCAGTATCAATTTACGCCAAAAGAAAATCCTTCTTTGTCGCTTAATTACCGAAAAAACAAAGTCAATATCTTTTTTCAAGGCGATTATCTCTACACCGAAACGCTAAACAAAAACGAATTTGTAAGACGGACTTACGACAACGGAACAATTATCAACCAACAAACTAAGCGAAACCGTAATACACATTTTGCCACATCAAAAGCGGGCATTGATTACAACATCAACGACCACAATATGCTCACCGTTTCGGGCTTGTATGGATTAGAAAAAATTATTGACCACGGAGATGAACCATTTTTTAATTCCGACCTTTCCAAAAGGCTTCGCCTTTGGCAATTTTTAGAAGATGAACTAAAGACTACTGTAATGGCATCGGCTGCATACCAGCACAAGTTTAAACAATTGGGGCATCTGCTTAATGCAGGTTTTAATTACACTTTTCATCGGGAGGACGAGAAATATTATTTTGACAACATACTGCCAACCTACACAGGCAAAGATGCTTTCAAACTTATTTCTGACGAACACGTTGCTGATTTTAATTTGGACTATTTGCGACCACTCAAACACGGACGAATTGAGGGCGGTATGAAATTCCGTTGGCGTGAAATCCCCACAAATATGCTTTTTATTCCAGGACTTAATTCTCCCTTAGATACTACCGCAGGTGGTGCAGCTACTTACAAGGAAAACATTCCAGCACTTTACGCAAACTATGTTTTTGAAAGCAAAAAAATCGAAGCGGAAATTGGTTTGCGAGTGGAGTATGTGAACATAAATTATGTCGTAGGTTCAACACATCCTGTTTACAAAACCAACGGCTACAATTACACACAACCGTTTCCTAATGTTCGCTTTGCTTACAAAATAAACGACAACAACAGGCTAACAGTTTTTTACAACCGCAGAGTCGACAGACCAAACGAAGTGGACATTCGTATTTTCCCGAAATATGACGATGCTGAAATTATTAAAGTTGGTAATCCTGCACTTCGTCCACAGTTTACCAATACGTTTGAATTGGGCTACAAAACCAATTGGGAAAAAGGGTATTTCTATACTGCAGCCTACCACAAATTAGCAGAGGGAACAATAACTAGAATTGCAAGCACCGTTCCCAACAGCACTTTGATTTATTCCATTTTTCAAAATGCAAAACGCAGTTACAATACAGGTTTAGAAATTGTGCTTTCAGAAGATGTAGTAAAATGGGTTTCGTTCAATATCAACTTGAACGGCTATCACAACCGAATTGATGCTTTTACGGTTGAAAACAAATATCCAGTAGCAAATACTTTCACAGCAGACAAGCAAGAAATATTTTCAGGAAACGCAAAACTGAACACAATTTTTCATTTGCCCAAGAACTATGACATACAAGCTACGTTTATCTATTTAGGTCCCGACATTATTCCGCAAGGCAAGATTGGACAACGTTTCTCTTTAGACCTTGGTATAAAGAGAACCATTCAAAAAGGTAAAGGCGAACTATTCTTAAACGCTACAGACCTTACAAACACGATGGTTGTCAAAAGACAAATTCAAGGCAAAGATTTTAATTACACAGCAACTGACTATTACGAAACACAGGTGATACGACTTGGTTACAGTTATAAATTTTAGCAATGGACGAATTGACAGAACCGAACGCAAACCCATTTGCAAGCACATTTTATTTTATCTTCTCCAAATGCAACCGCACGAAAAAATAAAAAGAGCTTGCAATCCAACGCACGTCACAGTGCAGAGGTTCGGTGCTAACTTGACACGACAGTGCTTTGACCGAAAGAGAAGCCCAGCAGGTAACATGTGCTACACGCAAATGCGGGGTTCAGTGCTTCGTATGACAGTTTTGTGGAAGGTTGAACATTTGTGCTTCGTATTGAAGTTTTGTGGTAATAATCCAGCACTGCGTGTAGCCCAGAACGTTGTACGTAACTATCGCCAGTTCAATTCTTTTTAATTTCTATATTTTACAAATTTTAAGAGAGAGCATGCTAAAATTATTTTGATAACCCGGCGATAACATTAATTGTTAGTGCAACAATAACAGTATTAAATGTAAAGGATAAAATGCCATGTAATAATGCAAGCTTGCGCAACCGTTTTGATGTAACCTGAACATCAGACACCTGGAAGGTCATCCCCAGCACAAATGAAAAATATGCAAAGTCCATGTAGCCTGGGTTTTCATCATCCGGGAAATCTAATCCCCCAGCAGGTGCATCAGGTTTTGTTTCATGATCTCCATAAAAAATATGTGCGTACCGCATTGCAAAAATGGTATGTACTAAAAACCAGGAAAAGGCCATCCCTGAAACTGCAACCGGTATATCTAAAACCTCAGTTGCTTTATCTTTTGAGATCAGCAATAGTAATACAGCCAAAAAACTTGCAAAGGTTGAAATTATGATCATTATAAAAATCACTACACGGCTCGAATCCTGTAGACCGGCCTGTTTACGAATCTCAGTGTGTGTTGTAATTTTAAAAGTGATCCATGTCATTATGATCATGCAAAGGCTGAATGTATTCCAACCAATCATAACACGTGTGAGAGCATTTATATTTTTTATATCTGCAAGAAGGTAAGTGCCTGTTGCTAAAATAAGACAGATAATTATTTTATGTATAGCATGTAATTTCTCAAAGGCAGTGTGTGGGTTATTTAACTTTTTTGCAGGCATAGTAGCAGTACATTTTAAAGACGCTGCAAGTTAAGTTTTAAGAATAAGAAATTTTTGAGTAATAAGTTTGTAAAATATCTAAATAAAAAATCAAATCTATGCTTCTAAAATCCAATTAAAAAATCAAATACAAAACCTGAACATATCTTACCGTGGTAATGGATGTTACTATAAATTTTGTGTTGTATTTTTATTTAAACAAATAATAATCTAATCATACAAACATCATGGAAATATTTAAAGATAAAGTTGCCTATATCACTGGTGGCTCCAAAGGAATAGGATATGGCGTTGCAAAAGTTTTGCTTGATAAAGGAATGAAAGTAGCCATTACAAGCCGCAGCCTAAAAGCTGCGCAGGACGCGGCTTCAACCTTAAGCACTGATTCATCAAGAGTTTTTGCATTTGAATCAAATGTTGGCTCCATGGCTTCTGAACAAAATGTGGTACAATCAGTGATCAATCATTTTGGCGGCTTGGATCTGTTAGTTGCTAATGCAGGTGTTGGACACTTTGCACCGATAGAAACTTTAACTGAAGAACAATGGAGAGAAACAATTGAAACAAACCTTACCGGTGTTTTTAACTCTGTAAAAGCTAGTGTTGAGGCTTTAAAAAAAAGTAAGTGATATATTATCACCATTGCTAGTTTAGCCGGAACAAATTTTTTTGAGAACGGTGCAGCATACAATGCAAGTAAGTTTGGACTTGTAGGTTTTACACAGGCCATCATGCTCGATCTTAGAAAGCATGGAATAAAAGTTAGTACGATTATGCCGGGATCAGTTGCGACAAACTTTAATAATCATACACCTAATGAAAGTGATGTGTGGAAGATACAACCGGAAGACATTGGAGAATTGGTAGCAGATATTTTACAAATGAACCCACGAACATTGCCAAGTAAAATTGAAGTTAGACCTTCAATGCCGGGCAAGGGATAAAAAAAATTTTATACTGATAAATAAATGTGCTACTAATATTTTCCATATCTCTGCATAATCTTGCGACCATCTAAAATTCATGTAATGAATAAATTTATTTTAGCCACACTTACATTATTACTTCTTTTTGCCTCCTGCACAGATACTGCAGGGCCTGTATATACGCAACCTGTGTATATTGCGCCAGGCGTTGGTTTGGGTACTATCGTCGCTGTGGTGATCTCTTGGAGCCGCAACAAATCCATACTCTGGGCGATCATTCATGGCTTATTAGGATGGCTGTATGTTATCTATGCTCTTATTTTTCATAAAAAATAAAAATTGCAACTAAATATTTGCAGATCATTTTCCCATTTGGGTGACTGAATAAAAAAATCTTTCTTCAGTAAATAGTGCAAGCTGCCCTGAAGGCCCGTTTAAATTGTACTCACAGCCATGCGTAGCCCATGGTAATGTAAGCAACATGTTCTTCACTTTATACTCATCCAGTTTTTTTGCAAGCCTTACACTTTGTATATACCAAACATGTGCATCCATTTTACCATGAACAAGAAGTGTAGGAACAGTTTGCGCTGTTACATGAAGCAATGGAGATTCAGCAATATATCTATCCGGAACTTCTGTTGGAGATCCTCCTAAAAAATCACGCTGTACCATTCTGGAATCCATGATAGCCATATTATCCGGATGCCCGTACGACCATAACATATCATTAGGCCCGTAAAAAGCAGCCACACCTTTTACTCCGTTCTCATTGCCTGTATATGCCATAGTTAAAACAATTTGCGCACCGGCAGATCTTCCCATTAATACAAAATTATTGGTATCAATTTTCAAGTCATTAGCATGCATACGAAGCCACGCAAATGCAGCATGCAAATCTTCCTGCGGGGCAGGACTATGAAATTTTGGAGCCAACCGGTAATTAATAGTTGCCACCTGGTATCCTGCATTGGCGAAATAATTATTTGCTGCGGCTATCTCACTATTGTCACCACGTTTCCATGATCCGCCATGAACAACAATTAAACAGGGCCGTACACCCGGAATGGCTGAAGAAGAAAAATTTAATGTAAGATCAACACCTTCATGCATGGCATAATGATATGTTGTAAAGGGAATTTTTTTTGAACCATTGCCTGTAAACATTTGTAAAAAACTAAAAGGCTGTTGCAGGTGAAAGCCTTTGATGTTTTCGTCTTCAACACCAAAAGAATTTTCAAGATTTTTTTTTAGATCACTGCCAACAATGTATGCTCTTACAACAGGAGAAAATAAAATAATAAAGGTGACTGCACCCAATACAATACAAATGGTTTTTAAATTAGTAGCAAAAAAACTCCAGGTGATCAGCAACAGTGCTGCTATCATAAATACCCAGGGAAATTCAGGCACAGCAATACCTGCATACCAGGCTTCTTTACTCGGCACTGGGAAAAAATTAACCAGTGAAAGAATGAATAATATAAGAATGAGAATAAAGCGTGCCATAATTAATTTTTTAGGATATACGTGTAATGGATAAATTTAGACTTAATACCATCAGGAAAAATTGTTTAGCATTAATGGATTCATAAAATTTAACTCTGGTAGAGATAATAATAAAATAACTGTAGTAATATTCTAAGAATAAATATGAGGATTATTACTATCTCCTTATTTTATTTCTGAACGCTGAACCAAATAAAGCTCACAGATTCTGTTCTGCATATCATTAAATAATATCTTCTTCACTTTTACTTTGCATCTTTGAGGTTAATTTTTTTAATGGACTCAACTGTCACAAAAAAGAGAGGTTATATTGGGATAACTCTCGCCATCATTACTGTTATCATCTGGTCGGGCAACTTTATTATTGCACGTGGTGTTTATAAATTGATCCCTCCTATCAGTCTTGCATTTTATCGATGGGCATTAGCTTCCATAATTATTTTCTTCCTGGGTTATAAAAAATTTGTTGCAGAAAAAACTTTCGTCTTTAAAAACTGGAAATATTTATTCTGGGTTGCACTGATGGGAATTACATTGTTCAACACATTTATTTATATAGCCGGGCATACAACATCTGCAATCAATCTTGCTTTGATAGGAACTACTTCATCGCCGGTTTTTGCCATAATTATTTCTGCAATTTTTTTAAAAGAACGCATAACTCCATTACGGATTGCAGGTTTGTTGTTTTGCATTGCAGGGGTTATAGTGCTTTTATCAAAAGGAAGTATTGCCACACTGCTTGCATTCAGGTTTTCAGCCGGGGATGTATGGACACTTATAAGTGCATTGGTTTTTGCTATCTATACCGTTTTGGTAAAGCGAAAACCGGCAACCATCTCTCCCATCACTTTTCTTTTTGTAATATTTATAGGTGGCACAATGCTTTTACTTCCTTTTTTTATTTTTGAAAGATTTATTATGCCACCGTTAATTTGGGATAATCATTTATTGGGCAGCATCCTTTACATCAGTATCGGCGCTTCTGTAATTGGATTTTTGTGTTGGAATGCATCGATTGCAAGAATAGGTTCTGTTCGTACTTCTTTATTTGGAAATCTTATTCCTATCTTTAGTACGCTGGAAGCAGTATGGTTATTGAATGAAACCGTTACTCTAATTCACATCATCAGTGGAACTTTGGTAATAACAGGACTGATTCTAGCTAACTTAAAAAAAACACAGGACAAAAGTTTAGAATAAATTTCTTGCAGTCTTTATTTATTTTATAATTAAATACTATAATCCTTTTATAAATTATTTTTAGCTTTTGTAACCAACAATTTTAAACATGAAAAAATATTATAACCTTCTATCTCTTTTTATTACACTTTGTTTCAATTTAGTAATAAACTCATCTTCTCTTTTTGCACAAAAAGTGCACCCCCATGATTCATCTTATTTTGTTACTTATCCCAATTCAATATCGGTACGCACTTATCTTTCAAAAAAATATGCACCTTTCACATTACCATCTGCGGGCAATGTAAGTGACCTGAAATATCATGCTAATACCAAATTAAATTTGGGTATTGGCCTAACTTATAAAAACTATACTTTAAACGTTGCTTACGGTTTCGGATTTTTAAATAAAAATTATAATGAGAAAGGTAAAACAAAAGGACTCGATCTGGACTTTCATCTTTTTCCAAATAAATTAACGGTTGATCTGCTTGGTGTATTTCATAAGGGTTATTACCTGGCGCCCAAAGGTTTTGCTTCTGCAAATGCAAACACCTATTATTACCGCCCTGATGTAAAACTTACCCTGTTAGGTATAGCTGCTTATCGCGTACCTAATGCTGAAAAATTTTCTTACCGTGCTGCATTTGTACAAAATGAATGGCAAAAAAAATCTGCCGGTTCCGTTTTGTTTGGCGGGCAGGCGCATTATGTATCCTTTGGTGGAGACAGTGCATTGGTACCAAAGCAAATCCAAAGCGGGTATCCGCAGGCAGGCATAAAAAAGATAAGCTTTTTTAGTATCGGTCCGGGAATTGGCTATGTATATACTTTAGTTATTGATAAACATTTTTATATAACCACTTCGCTCATTGGCAATCTTAATCTCAATTTTTCTACAGAAGAAGTGACAACGAAAAATAAAAAGTTTAGTTTAAAACCTGCAGCAATTTATAAAGGCGCAGTGGGCTACAACAGTGATACATGGAGTTTTGCAGGCAGCCTTGCGGGCAATGCATTACTGGTTAGAGGAGCTTCTTCATCAAAAGATTATTTTTTGCCAACAGGTAATTTTCGACTTACACTCGCCAAAAAAATAATGAGGAAATAACCTTAAGCCGGAAGGCTGAATGTAACATGGTTACTTTTCATTCATCCAAATGGATCGCATAATTAATAATAAATGCAACATTATTTCTGCATCTGGAAAAACAATTTTCAATCCTACTGACATTTTTATATTTCGACTTATTGTAGTCAGTTAAGTTGATATCAGGATTTAATCTACTCATCATGTCTTTTATACTTATTTGAAATGTTGACAAGGATAACAGTCATTTATCTCCTGTACAAGGGACTAAATAAACAAACTTGCTTATAAGGTTTTTGTATTATTTTCATTGAATGACAATTGTCATTGTAATTATCAGTCTTGTTATTCTTATCCTGCTTATTGCATGGGTAAAATTCAATCCTTTTGTCGCTTTCCTGATTGTGTCGTTGCTCTCCGGTTGGTGGTTTGGCATACCTGTGGAAAAATTATCAGGTTCTGTTAGAACCGGTATCGGTAATATAATGGGAGAGTTGGTTATTATTATTTGTCTTGGAGCAATGTTGGGTAAAATAGTAGCAGAAAGTGGGGCGGCACAAAAGATATGTGATGTGTCAATAAAACTTTTTGGCAAAAAATATTTTAACTGGGGAATGATGCTTACTGGTTTTATAGTTGGCATTCCTTTGTTTTATAATGTTGGGTTTGTGCTTTTAGTTCCGCTGATATTTACTGTGATCTATCGCACAGGCATGCCCGCTGTTTATACAGCACTGCCGATGCTGGCAGCACTTTCTGTAACCCATGGATTTCTGCCGCCACATCCTGCACCGTCTTCTATCTCCGTGCAGTTAAATGCAGATATAGGCTCAGTGCTTTTATATGGGATTGTAATTGCTGTACCCGCTATGATAATTGCAGGGCCGGTATTTGCCAGCACTTTAAAAAACCTTAACACCCCGCCATTAAAGTTATTTCAGCCACCCATAAAATCTGAGGCTTTATTACCCGGGGCTGCTAATAGTTTTATTTCTGCGCTTATGCCTGCAGTGTTGCTTATAATTTTTACTGCCTTGCCTTATTTTTTACATCCGAATGAAAAAGTTAGAGGCCTGCTTTCTTTCTGGGGCGATCCTGTAATTGTATTGCTTGTTTCATTACTGTTTGCAACTTTTTCACTTGGCATTATGCAGCGGTCTTCTATTAAAAATATTATGAATTTTTATAGCGATGCGGTTAAAGAAGTTGCCGTAATATTATTAATAGTGGCCGGCGCCGGTGCTTTGAAACAGGTTTTTATTGACGGCGGAGTAAGCAACGAAATAGGGCAACTGCTGCGTGGACTGTCAATCAATCCGCTTATCCTTGGTTGGTTACTTGCTGCTACCATAAGGGTTTGTGTAGGCTCTGCAACCATTGCAGGGCTTACTGCTGCAGGGATTATTGCGCCATTATTAATTAACACACACACTAATGCTAACCTGATGGTATTATCAATAGGTGCAGGCAGTCTTATGTTTTCGCATGTAAATGATTCAGGGTTCTGGATGTTTAAAGAATATTTTAATTTGTCGTTGAAGGATACTTTGCGTTCATGGTCAGTTATGGAAACCATAATATCGTTAATGGGTTTAGCAGGCGTAATGATATTAAACATGTTGATAGGATAAAGTATGATACAGTTTTATGATTGATTTTTTTTAAATAAATACTGCATTATCTTTTCGACAATCTTAGCAGGATTATTTTTTATATTAATCATAAATGCATCTACAGGTACTTCCAGGTTCTCAAACTGTGATAGCAAAAGCCCGGGCGGCATAAAATGATCCTTTCTTTTTTGCATTCGTTGATAAATGATCTCATAGCTGCCTTCTAAAAAAATCCAGG
>JBKJSX010000221.1:0-13283 GCA_046594375.1 Chitinophagaceae bacterium | reverse complement strand
CAATCACTTAATGCTTATCGATCTCAGAAATAAAAATATCACCGGCAAAAAAGCGCAGGAAACTTTGGACCGGGCAGAAATAACTTTGAATAAAAATGCTGTTCCTTTTGATGATAAGAGTCCATTTGTAACTTCCGGCATGCGGGTTGGTGTGCCTGCCATTACAACAAGAGGAATGAAAGAGGATCACATGCAAATTGTGGTTGATCTTGTCGATAAAGTTTTAATGAATATAGATGATGAAAATGTAATTACATTAGTGAGAAATGATGTAAGAAAATTCATGCACCAATTTCCTTTATACCCTGAATTAGGTTAAGTTTATTATATGCGGCTTTCTCAAAAAGAAATATCATCTATTAAAACTAATATTCTGAATTTTGACCGGGATGCAAAAATTTATTTATTTGGCTCCAGAACAAACGATAAAGCAAAAGGTGGCGACATAGATGTGCTGATAATTTCAGATAAAATTGGCTTCAATGAAAAATTAAAAATAACAACGGGAATTTTTAAAGAAATAGAGGAACAGAAATTAGACCTTGTTGTAAAGAAAGATTTTAATGATGTATTTGTAAAAATGATAGAACCTTACTTACAAAGCTTGTGAAACCAGAACTACAATATTTAAAAGAAAATTTTGAGCAAGCTGACGAAGCAACAAATTATTTAGTCAGCTCTTTAAAACGCTGTAATGATTTTATTTTTAATGAAGATTTTACAGAAGAGCAGTTAGTAGAATTGGAAGCGCTCACAAGCAGGTTTGCAAGAGTAAGTGATTTGCTTATACAAAAAGTTTTTAAAACAATAGATGAGATTGAGGGAACAACACCCGGAACAGTAAGAGACAGGCTTTTGCAGGCAGAAAAGAAAAGCATCATTAACAATGCAGATGATTTTATGGAGATAAGAAAAGTTAGAAACAGAATTGCCCACGAATATGAAATGGATGCGTTAAAAGATATTTTTGTGTTTGCCTTTAAAAATGCTGACCTGTTGATAGAAGCACTGAAAACTGCAAAGGTGTATTCCCAAAAATTTTATTCAACTTAATTATATGATACAACGTGTACAAACATTATGGATGTTACTTGCGGCAGCTGCAATTTTTCTTACTTTAAAATTTTCTTTTTATAGTGGTACGCTTTCAAACGGCACACTTGTCAGCGCCAATACATTTCACTCTCTTGTAGCTACAGATAATTTTATTTTAATGGTATTAACGAGTGCTTTAGGCACTGCTGTACTTGTCAATATTTTTTTATTTAAACACAGGCCGGTTCAATTTAGAATTTGTATCATAGCAATACTGGCAGAGCTCTTGCTTTTATTTCTATTTTATCGCCAGACAAAACTTTACATAAATGGAACGCTGGACATTTGGGCCATCTTTCACGTGGTAACGATTATCGCCTTGATGTTTGCAGCAAGAGGAATTTATAAAGATGAGAAATTGATTAAGGATAGTAACAGGCTGAGGTAGCCAAAATCAAATATACTTACCCGTATAACTCTCTTTAACTTTTTTCAATCCAACCGGAATACCTGCATACACAAGGTTTCCACCGCCATCACCTGCTTCGGGTCCAAGGTCAATAACCCAGTCAGCAGATTTGATAACATCAGTATTATGCTCTATCACTAAAATAGAATGTCCCTGTTCTATCAATGCATTAAAAGAAGTGAGCAGTTTTTTTATATCATTAAAATGAAGTCCTGTGGTTGGCTCATCAAAAATAAAAAGCACATGCCCCTGCCCTTTTCCCTTACCAAGAAATGAGGCAAGCTTTACTCTTTGTGCCTCGCCGCCCGAAAGTGTATCCGAGGATTGCCCGAGTTTTATGTATCCCAAACCAACATCACTTAAAGGCTTTATTTTTTTTGCAACATCAGAACCAAGCTTCGTATCATCGGCAAAAAATTCCATAGCTTCATCAACACTCATCTCCAGAATATCATAAATATTTTTTTCTTTGTAAGTAACTTCTAAAACTTCTTCTTTAAATTTTTTACCACTGCATACTTCGCAAAGCAAATGCACATCAGCTAAAAACTGCATCTCAACAACCTGTTCACCTTCACCTTTGCATGCATCGCATCTTCCTCCTTCTACATTAAAAGAAAAATGTTTTGGCAAAAAGCCTCTCATCTTACTCAACGGTTGCTTTGCATACAGGTCTCTTATTTCATCGTATGCTTTAATGTATGTAACGGGATTGCTTCTTGATGATTTACCAATTGGGTTTTGATCTATCATTTCAATCTGTGTGATATAATCTACATCACCTTCAAGTCCGCGGTGCAAACCAACTTTATCTGCATACTCTCCTTTTAGTTTTTTTAATGCAGGTGCTAAAATTTGTTTTACCAAAGTTGTTTTACCACTGCCACTTACACCGCTTATTACACACAAAACATTTAAAGGAATTACAACATTAATATCCTGCAAATTATTTTGTCTTGCGCCCTCCACAGTTACCGAGCGATTCCATTTACGAACAATTTTAGGCGGGTCAATTTTTAATTCTCCTGTCAAATATTTTCCGGTAAGACTTTTTTTATTAGCGATGATCTCATCATAATTTCCTTCTGCAACTACTTCGCCACCAAGATGGCTTGCCAATGGACCCATATCAATTATATGGTCGGCCTCTCTCATCATCATTTCATCATGCTCAACAACAACAACAGTATTTCCAAGATCTCTAAGCTCTTTTAAAACAACGATCAATCTTTCTGTATCTCTTGAATGCAAACCGATAGAAGGCTCATCCAAAATGTATAATGAGTTGGTAAGATTACTTCCTAAGCTTCTTGTAAGCTGAATGCGCTGGCTCTCACCACCGCTTAATGAATTTGCCAAGCGGTTTAAAGTTAGATAGCCCAGACCCACGTCCATCAATGTTCTTATGCGGTTGTTGATCTCTATTAAAATCCTTTTACCAACCGTTTTATCATATTCATTCAACTCAATTTCTGCAAACCATTTTTGAAGATCTTTCACAGGCATCTCACACAATGCACCAATATTCCGGTGATCAACCTGCACATACAAAGCTTCTTTGCGTAAACGGTAACCATTGCATTCAGGGCACAAAGTTCTTCCCCGATAGCGGCTTAACAAAACGCGGTATTGAACCTTGTATAAATTTTGTTCAACCTCTTTAAAAAAATCATTTATGCCTCCAAAGTGATCATTGCCCGCCCACAATAAATTATACTCAGCAGTTGTAAGATCCAGAATAGGTTTGTGAACAGGAAAATCAAAACGCTTTGCAGAACGTATTAATGCCTCTTTCCATAATCCCAATTTTTCTCCACGCCATGGTGCAATTGCGTTTTCATAAACACTCAATCTTTTATCAGGAATAACAAGATCAGGATCAATGCCAAGCACCAATGAAAACCCGCCACATGTTGGGCATGCACCATAAGGATTATTGAAGGAAAATAAATTAGGAACGGGCTCCTCAAACTTTAATCCGTCCAATTCAAACTTATTAGAGAATGGTAAAACCTTATCACCATTAATTTCTACAACAACTTCGCCCTCACCTTCGTAAAAAGCTGTATTAACTGAATCGGAAATACGATGTATATCATCTTCATCAAAATTCTTAACCACTAACCTGTCAATAAGCACATAGGCTGTGTGATGCTTGAAGTATGATTTATAATCTTTTGTTTCCTGTATATCCTCTATTCTTAAAATTTGTTTATCTACATAAATTCTTGAAAAACCTTTTTGCATCAAAATGCTCAGCTCTTCTTTTATATCTCTTTTGTGATGTTGTTTAAAAACGACTAATAATAAAACTTTATCACCTGTTTTTAATTTGGTAATTGCTTCCACAACATCTTTTACATCGTCTTTCTTTACTTCTCTTCCTGATAGAGGAGAAATTGTTTTACCAATTCTTGCAAACAACAATCTTAAGTAATCATAAATTTCTGTCATGCTCCCAACCGTAGAGCGTGGGGTACGTGTGGTAACTTTTTGCTCAATGGCGATTGCCGGGCAAAGTCCTTTTATATAATCCACATCCGGCTTGTTCATCCTTGCCATAAACTGGCGTGCATAAGAACTTAGGCTCTCTGAATATCTTCTTTGTCCCTCTGCAAATAATGTATCAATTGTTAGTGATGATTTACCGGAACCTGAAACACCTGTAACAACAATTAATTTATTCCTCGGAATTTCTACCGTAACATTTTTTAGGTTATGCATACGTGCACCCTTAATAAGGATGCTATTATTTTGTTTGATCTTTTTAATCGTGGGAGTTTTTGCTTTTGCTGATTTTACTGTACTCATCGTGGAGTGCAAAGGTAATTGCTAAAAATATTTTTTAGCACCTGATGTACAATAGAAATGATTTTAATTTATTGTGCGCAAAAAAAAGATTTAGAAATTAATTATCAAAAAATTTGTTTTTATGAAAAGTTTATATAATTTCACCCTTCCAATATCTCAAGTAAAGATGAAAAACTATCTGCTCAAAGCTTATAGCTTCTACTCTTCCCTCTTATTTATTGGTAAAAAAATCTAAACAATTATCCAATAATCCAAAAACGTAGAAGTTTTATGAAATCCCTTACGAATCTTTCCGACCAGCAGCTTATTCATTTGTACATGGATGGAGATGCTGAATCCCTTTCAACTCTTATAGTTCGCTATAAGGACAAAATTTACACCTCAATTTATTTATTGGTTAAAGACAAATATCTTGCAGAAGATATTTTCCAGGATTCTTTTATCAGAATAATTGACACATTAAAAACCGGCAGGTACACAGATGAAGGAAAATTTTTACCATGGGCAATGAGAATTGCACACAACCTTTGTGTTGATCATTTTAGAAAAGTAAAGCGTCAGCCAACAATTAAAACAAGTGATGACCGCGATATTTTTGAAGTAATTAATTTTTCTGAGCCAGGTGCTGATCATCGTATGATGCAGGGACAAAGCCATGACAGGGTAAGAAAAATGTTAGAGCTTCTTCCTGAAGACCAAAGAGAAGTTATCATCATGAGACATTATGCTGATCTTAGCTTTAAAGAAATTGCAACACTTACAGGTTGCAGCATCAACACAGCTTTAGGACGCATGCGCTATGGTCTTATCAATCTAAGAAAAATGATGGTTGAAAAGCAGATCGCTTTATAAATAATTTATAACCCCCAATAATTGACTAAATCCTTCCATTTTGCGGAAGGATTTTTTTATGGAAATCTTTTTTTATTCTCTGCCTTAACGTCGCTTAGTATTTTCACAAAGCGTGCAACATTGGGTTCGTATCCGCCGGCATTTTGTATAATCTTTCCCTGCTCATCAGTAAAAATATATAGTGGCTGAGCGTTGGAGTTGGCAATTGTTGCTTCAAAATCAAGATTTTTAGCGCCCACATTTTTTATTTTAGAACCATCAAATTTGGAAGTATACTTTTCATTTTCAGGCAATTCACGTTTTTCATCAACATATAATGAGGCAACAATGAACTCTTTATAGAGTTGGTTTCCCACTTCAGGTTTTGATAAAACTTCTGCTTCCATTTTTCTGCAGTTGGCACAACTATGTCCTGTGAAATCTATCATAATAGGACGGCGCATTTGTTTGGCGGCAGCAACTGCTTCATCAAAATCAAAAAATGTTTCAACACCCGGTATCTCTGATGATAAAATGTCGATGTATTTTTTGGGTTTAATAATTAATTCAGTTGATTTATTATTTTGAACCGAATCGCTTACTGAACTTTTATTACTTCTAATAAGTTTTTCTAAATTAAAATCCTGTGTTTTATTTTCTGGCAACCATCCACTTATACCGTTTAATGGCGCACCCCACAAACCAGGGATCATATACACTGTGAAAGCTAATGCGCTAATGGCAAAAAATATTCTTGTAACTGATAAATATGGCAGCCCATAATCATTCAATGGTAAATGATCATCATGTTTAAATTTTAATTTACCTAAAAGATAAATCCCGAGCAAACCAAAAAGAATTATCCATAAAGAAAGATATACTTCACGATCGAGTAACCTCCAGTGATAGGCAAGATCAGCATTTGATAAAAACTTTAATGCCATCGCAAGCTCAATAAATCCAAAAGAAACTTTTAATGTATTTAGCCACCCGCCTGACTTAGCGATCTTATTAAGCATACCAGGGAAAAAAGCAAAGAAGGCAAATGGCAAAGCAATAGCAATTGAAAAACCCAGAAAACCAATGGTGGGTCCCAGCCTTTCTTTTTGCTGACTTACATCTACCAATAAATTCCCGATGAAAGGTGCTGTACAGGAAAACGAAACAAGCACTAAAGTTAGTGCCATAAAAAATATCCCGGAAAAACTATTTAATCCCGCC
Source organism: Chitinophagaceae bacterium (assembly GCA_046594375.1). GTDB lineage: Bacteria > Bacteroidota > Bacteroidia > Chitinophagales > Chitinophagaceae > Ginsengibacter. The sequence continues at coordinate 6,916 of JBKJSX010000221.1, read as the reverse complement.
TTGGAATCTACTTTGTTTGTCCATGCGGAAGGCAATGTAATTTCAAAAGCGCCAAGAAAAGAAATTCCAAATACAACAAACAATAAGAAAACAAAAATATTAAAGATGGCGCTACTCGATATTTGGTACAATGTATCCCTGCCAAAAACTATCGTTAACAACAAACCAAGAATCGTAAATATTGCTACGATAGATAAAGAATAAAATGTTGCATTCTTTATCCCATGTGCTCTTGTATTGCTTCTCTTTAAAAAAAATGAAACTGTAACAGGGAACATTGCATATAAACAAGGCTGCAACACAGAAATAAATCCCCATCTTAATCCATCCAGAAAAGTGCCCATTAAACTTCTGTGAGCAATTTTTATTTGATTAGTGCTATCTGTTTGCGCAAAGACAATAAGCGCAGAAAAACAAAATAAAGCAGTTAGGAAAATTTTTGACCTCTTCATATAAGCAAGATAAAAAAAATAGGATAACAATGTGCTATCCTATTTTGGAAACGATGTCAGACACTTCTAAAATGTCAGACACCTAATTACATTTTTATTTTAAATTCAACTTCCTTGGGAGGAAGACATTGCCTGTCGTTACAAATCATATAATTGACTGTTCCTGAAATCTTTTTATTGCCTGGCTTTAATTTTACCAATTGGATAAAATCTACTGAACTCTCAAAATATTTTTGATTAACATTAAATTCCTTTTCAAACATGGTTTTCATTTTACCATTTTCTTTTACTTTACCAACAACTTTCCCATCATTAATTTTTATATCAGTTGCCAGTGCGCCGCCATCGGGGTTATTTACAGAATAGATATGCCACTTAGGTTGAATGTTTGCCTTTACATGAACCTCATACAGGTCATTTCCCTTTTTTACAACTGAATAATTAAATGTAACCGGGTTTAGTATCTGCGCATACGAAGCAGACAAAACAAATAAAGCCGTAAGTGTAAATAATAATTTATTCATACGAAAACTTTAACCAAAGTTACACTTATGAGAGTGTATAAAAAGCCAATTGCTACAAACGCTGATGTTTTAACTTTAGTTTATAGAAAACAGTTCTTTAAATATTTTTCGTCCGTCAATATTACCTAATGCAGTACTGCAGGCTCTTTCGGGATGAGGCATCATGCCAAAAACATTTCTTTGTTCATTACAAATACCGGCAATACTATTAGTAGAGCCATTGGGATTATCACTGTCATTCATAGTACCCTTTTCATCACAATAACGATATAATATTTGTTTTTGAGTTCCCAGGTTTTCTACTGTTTTTGCATCTGTATAATATCTTCCTTCACCATGAGCAACAGGGATCTTTATCACCTCTCCAATATCATTTTTTATAAAAACATTTTTACAAACAAACTGCATGTTTGCATTTCGCAAAAGAACACCGGGAAGTAAACCGCTTTCGCATAATATCTGGAAGCCGTTACAAATGCCCAATACTTTACCGCCACTATTTGCAAATGCTATCACACTTTTCATCACAGGGCTAAACTTTGCGATAGCGCCGCAACGTAAATAATCACCGTAACTAAATCCACCGGGTAAAACAATACAATCCTCCTTTGAAAATTTAGAAAGATCACTATCCTTATGCCATAACTCAATAACTTCCTGGTTTAAATCATAACGCAATGCATGTATTACATCATGATCGCAGTTTGAGCCGGGAAAAACAACAACTCCAAATTTCATTATTTGATTTTTTATTGCGCAAAGATAATCGATAAGGAGTATGTCCACTCAAAGTGAATTGACATCTACACCTTAAATTATTTTAAAATATAACTGGTAACAATAGCTACCACTATCATAAGAATATTTAATGCAAAAGGCAGCCATCTTTTTATAGGATATAAAAAAGCGCAACCTGTAAATGCAGCTAAGGGTACAGCAGTTAATATCCAATACTCAAAAGTATGTGTGGCATTTATAAAAGGCACAAATATGGCAACAATCAGGTACAATAAAAGAAGGCTCCATCTTTTTCGTATTTGCAGAAGTTGCTTTCTAAAATTTGCCTGTATAAAATATCCACCTATTAAAAAAGAAAATATTATAAGACATATGCCTGCCAACTCCCAGTAATTCTGACGAAACTTAGGATAGCTAATTTCAAACTGTGGAAGCTTATAACCGTATAATTTATCAGTTAAAAAAAGATAAGAGAACAAAAAATAGTAGGGTGTTACAATCCCCAGGATAGATACTATCCACTCTGCTAAAATAAATGGTCGCGAAACGATTAACGCAAACACTAATAATAAAACAAATGCCAAAGAGGGGAAATAAAAAAATGTAGAAACCCCGATCATTACACCAATATTAAAAAGAGTGGTCTTAGGATTTTTATTTATATACAAATTACTCATTCTTGCCCAAACCCATATCAGCAAAGTGTTTATAACCAATGGCGCAGTTAATACATTCCACTCGCTGAACATAGATGTAATAAGTAAATAACTCATGCCCGGCAAGTAATTAGCCCGCTGCATCATCCTTTGATTGTTAATTAGCTTATTAAAAGTTATTGCCTGTGTAAATAATAAAAAGTAAGATATCAGGGTATAGATAACCGGAAATTGTGAACCAGTAGTTTCCAGTTTTAAAAGAATTTCTCTAAATAAAAAACCGTCAGTTTTTTGGACAACCGGGATACGGGGATGTAACAACCAGGCAAGTTTTAAAACCAATCCGTAAAAAAATAATAAAAATGTATTAAAAGGATTGTTGGCTTTAAAAATGCCTATCACAGTATTGGTTTAAAAAGTTTAACAAGTTTAAGAAATTTAAGAGGTTCAATAAGTTTTTTTGAACTTTTGAAACTTTTAAACCTTAAACTTTTAGAACTTTAATTAGTAATCAATCTTTGCAAAGCAAATATAGTTTCTGAATAAACAAGGCACAATGATTTGTTTTGAACTAACCTGCTTGGCAAATCTTGGCATAAACCGGTAACCTTTATCAAGACTTTTTAGGGTGGGATTTCTGGTTAATTTTCCTGAAGGATCAATACTCTGGTCTGCAATAAGCTGGTTCCTTCTTTCCAGCTCATTAAATAAAAAATGGAGTTCGCCACCTGCATTAATAACCTGGTAGGATAAAAAATTATCATCACCATCATCAAATTGATCCTTGTGGATAATGTTAGACCATACAAGTTTCCCATCCTTATCTACATTCATAACGGCGATGTTATTATAAAAATACCGGGTCAATGAATTATTAAACCCGGGGCGGTTAAAGTATCCAAAAGATGAACGGGAATACAGGTAATAATCATAAGAAGATATATAGGGATAATTATATAAATAATCCAACCGGTTCCATGGATTAGAACGCGATTGTGAATTAAAATCTTCAGCAGATAAAATGAATCCTCCATCCTTCTTTAAAATAATGTTACGGATAAAATAATCATTATAAGCAAACTTTACTGCCCCATCCGTTTTTGCTTCACGCTTCATTGTCTCGTTGAATTCTGCCAAATTAAACACAAGCAGTTTGTTTGCCTGCTTATCCCAAATAGCAGTGTACAGCCCATCAATATTACCACGCTTTTGATTGTAATAAAATGAATTGATAAGGTAGCGCTTATTTACATTATCTATTTTTACAGTAACCTCATCAAGATAACTTTTATTAAGAGGAAGTTCATTTTCAACAAATCCATCAGCTAAAGGTAGCTTTGTAAGTAATAATAGTTTTGAAACCAACTCCCGGTTTCCACCTTTTACACTTTTTGCAAAAACAAAAGTGCCTTCATTATCTACATAAAAATCACTGAAAACATCTTTACGGTCATCATAAGGCATTTGCATTCTTGATGTATGCTGCAATTGTAACTGTGTATTAAAAAGAAGCGTTTTGAAATTAAACCTGTCGTATTTCTTTTGAATTTTAAAGATCATTATTTTTTGCTTGTCTTCGCTGTAAACAATATTATAGATCTTGTTATCAGCAAAAACATTTATCTGTGTTGTATCCAGTTCAACCGGTTCACCTGCTTTTTTACCATTACCATCAACTTTTACCGCCATGAAATGCAAATAATTTTTCTTTTGAAATTGATAAAATATATAGGCAAAATCAGGATAGGCAATAAAATCAGCATTCAATGTTTTATCAGGCATAAAATCCAGGTCAACTCTTTCCTTTAGGTTCATCTCATTATCATAAACACTAATAGCATGGTGAGCTCTTATATTTTTATACACTAAAAAATTACCACCCACTTTACCAATAACTTCAAAGTCAAGTGTTCTTCCATCTTCCCTTTCAGGTTCTGTATACGTGATCTGTTGGCAAATACTTGCCAGGGGGAGTACCATCACAACAAAAAGTAAGCATCTAAATTTCATACGGCGCTATTAAGCTTAAATTTACTAAATAATTACTGATAACATAATCATAACTAAATCACTAACATTATGCCTGTAGTGCTGATAACCGGGGGGACTGGACTTATTGGAAAAAATTTAACAAGACACCTTACATCAAAAGGTTACGAAGTTATTATTATAAGCAGAAAAGCAGCTAAAGATTCTGATGATCCTAAGATAAGTTTTGCGAACTGGAATGTTGAAGAACAAAAAATTGACAGCAATGCAATTGCAAATGCCGATTATATTATTAACCTGGCAGGAGCAGGTGTAATGGATAAAAAGTGGAGCGAAAAATATAAAAAAGAAATTGTTGAAAGTAGAACAAAAAGCAGTGATCTATTGATAAATGCTTTACAAAAAAATACTAATCATGTAAAAGCACTTATTAATTCATCAGCAATTGGGTGGTATGGAGGTGATACAAAACCTTTATTACATACAAATGGTTTTATTGAAACTGATCCTCCGGATATAAAATTTTTAGGAAAAACATGCAAGCTGTGGGAAGAAAGTATAGACCCTGTTACTAAGCTTAATAAACGACTTGTAAAACTTCGCACCGGCATTGTTTTAAGCAATGATGGTGGTGCATTTACTGAATTTAAAAGATCCTTACGCTTTGGCATCGCTGCTATTTTAGGCAACGGCAAACAAGTGATAAGCTGGATACATATGGATGACCTTTGCCGCATGTATATATATGCAATAGAAAACGAAAATCTATCCGGGAGTTACAATGCTGTTGCGCCATTGCCGGTAAACAATAAAATGCTGATGATGAATTTAGCCAAAAAAATAAAAGGACAATTTTACATTCCTATACATGTACCGCAGATTTTATTAAAATTAATTTTGGGACAGAGAAGTATTGAGATACTAAAAAGCGCAACAGTAAGTTGTGAAAAAATTAAAGCTACAGGTTTTACTTTTTTATATCCATCGATTGATGCAGCATTAAAAAAGTTGACAACACGTTTATAAATTATTTACAATCAAAATTTGTATTTTTAAATAAAAAAATATGCCTTATAATAAAGCAGAACTATTGGCGTTGCCTCCAGGAGAAAAGGTGGCGTTGGCAGAAGAACTTTGGAGCAGCGTTGAAGACGCATTACTTCCTATTACAGATGAAGAAGTTGCTTTTGCTGAAGAACGTTTAAAACTTCATGAAGCCAATCCTGATGCCGGACTAAACATAGCCGATTTTAAAAAATATTTTTCAGAGAAGCATGGCTTTTGAAATAATTATTAAGCCAATATTAATTAATGATACAACTGATATTGTTTCTTATTATGATAAAGAATCTGAAGGATTAGGAAGAAGATTTTATAATCAATTTTTACTCTCATTAGCAAAGATCGAAAATCCATCCTTTTACTTTCTCTTATGTAAAGAAGCCTGTGAGGCGATGTAAAATTTTAAAATTTCCTTATAAGATATATTATACAGTGAATGCAGAAAATATTTTTATTTTAGGTATAACTCATGAAAAAAGAAGTAACGCATTTGTAAGAAGAAGGCTTAAACTGTTGAAATAAAACTTTACTATAGATCCTGCGTTTGAAACCTTCTTACGGAAATAAAATAATATAAGAAGAGATACACTGCACTTAACCCCAGCAACAGATACAAAGATGGTGGCTCACCAAACCGCACAATGTTTCTAAAAAATGGAAAAGGAATAAGATTATCAGTTGTGTTAAGAGGAAGATAATCACCCGGTCCACTGGCACTTTTAATGCCACCCATATTATTAAGAATTGCTCCCACAAAATTTTCTATAATAAAAGAATATAAAAAGAAAAGTCCGATGGAAAGCCCGGAGCGTTTTATTAATATGCTTAACAACAATGCAAGCATACCATAAGACATTGACTGTATAAAATAATACGCGATAAATTCAATTTTACCAACACTAAAAGTGCTGCCAGTAAGAAAACCAAATGACAGTGCAGTTAAAAAAACAAACAAAGTTGAAAGAATAGAAACTATTAATATCAGCATAATTTTTACATGAATAAATTGCTGCCTGCTCCAGCCATCTATAATATTTTGGCGGTGTGTTTTAAAAGTGTATTCGTTGGTGATGGAAGTAATGATCATCAAGCCAGGAATAAATAATAAGAAACTTGAAAAGTAAGTTACCGTATGCCACACATTCGGAAAATCAAACGGGCTACCGATAATAGCATTTGCCTGTGCACTTCCCTTAGATATGTCCTCCTTAATATTAAAAACAAAATAATTAATGCCCACGATACTCACCAAAAAAAGCGTAGTAAGCACCCAAAAAGTTTTATATCCTTTTATTTTAAGCCATTCAATTTTTAATAAGTGTAGCATGATGATCAGTTACTGGTTAATTCAAAAAATTTAGCCTCAAGGCTTTTCTTCTTTACGTTAAGATGGTTTAAAACAACGCCGTTATTAAAACAATGTTTATTTATTTCTCCCAGGTTAGCAGTGCCTACGGGATAAAATAATTGCAATAAATTATCATTTTGTTTTACA